>DRPD01000032.1 GCA_011374735.1 Thermopetrobacter sp. | reverse complement strand
TCAATCGAACCGCTCGATGCGGATGGTGCGCGGCGTGCCGACGCTGATGCCTTCATCGGCGATGCGTTTGATCGCTTCGCGCATGGCGCGCTCCAGTGTCTCGTGGGTGATCAGGATCACCGGCGCCACCTTGTCCTCATCATCCGCCGGGCGCGCCTTCTGGATGATGCTGTTGATGGAAATGCCTTCATCGGCGAACACCCGCGCCACGGCGGCCATCTGGCCCGGTTCGTCGCGCAGGCTCATGGCCACGTAATAGCCGCCCTCGTGGGCCCGCATGGGCGCCTTGACGAACGGCTTCAGCGTCGCCGCCGGGCGGCCCAGCGGCGGCAGGATGATGCCGCGCGCCACATCGGCGATGTCGGCCACCACCGCCGACGCGGTGGGATGCGCCCCGGCCCCGCGCCCGGACAGCATCAGGTCGTCGACGAAATCGCCGCGCACCTCCACGGCGTTGAACACGCCCTTGATATCGGCGATCGGCAGGCCCTTGGGCACCAGCGTCGGGTGCACCCGCTGCTCGATGCCCTCGCCGGTGTCCACCGCCACCCCCAGCAGCTTGACGCGGTAGCCCAGCTCGTCGGCATAGCGGATGTCGTCCAGGGTGATGGCCTCGATGCCCTCCACGTAGATGTCGCCGGCGCTGATGGTCACGCCGAACGCCAGCGCGGTGAGAATGGCCAGCTTGTGCGCCGCGTCGTCCCCGCCGATGTCGAACGACGGGTCGGCCTCCGCATAGCCCAGCTCCTGCGCCTCCTTCAGCACGTCGGCGAAGTCACGCCCCTCGCGCTCCATGGTGGTCAGGATGTAGTTGCAGGTGCCGTTGAGAATGCCATAGACGCGCCGCACCCTGTTGCCGGCCACCCCTTCGCGCAGCGTCTTGACGATCGGGATGCCGCCGGCCACCGCCGCCTCGAAGTTGAGCGCCCCCGACGCCCGCTCCGCCATCTCCGCCAGCCCCACGCCGTGCGCCGCCAGCAGCGCCTTGTTGGCCGTCACCACGTGCCGCCCGGCCGCCAGCGCCGCTTCCACCGCCGCCTTGGCCGGGCCGTCCGCGCCGCCGATCAGCTCCACCAGCAGGTCGATGTCGGCCTCGCGCGCCAGCGCCACCGGATCGTCGAACCACTGAAAGCGCGAGATGTCATGCCCGCCGCGCGCCTTGTTGCGCGAACGGGCGCAGACCGCCGTCACCTCGATGCGCCTGCCGGTGCGTTTCTCGAGCAACTCGCCATGCGCCGCCAGCAGATCGAGCACCCCCACCCCCACGGTGCCCAGCCCGGCCAGCCCGATTTTCAACACCGATGATGCCGCCATCTGCTTCCCCTTCGGTTCCGCACCCCTCGTCACTCCGGGCTCCCCCGTCACTCCGGCGAAAGCCGGAGTCTCGTGCCACAAGCGCATGAGTCGGCGGCACGAGATTCCGGTTTGCGCCAATGACGAGTGCGATCAGGATGTCCCCTGCCCGGCCCGCACCGGCTCCCCGTCCTGCTTGCCAAACCCCGCGCCGCGTTTTTCGAGAAACCGGCGGATGTTGCGCGCCGCCTGGCGGATGCGCTGTTCGTTCTCCACCAGCGCGATGCGCACATACCCCTCGCCTTCCTCGCCGAAGCCCACGCCGGGCGAGACGGCCACCTGAGCCTCTTCCAGCAGCAGCTTGGAAAAGGCCAGCGAGCCCATGTCGCGAAACGCTTGCGGCAGCGGCGCCCAGGCGAACATGGTGGCCGGCGGCGGCGGAATGTCCCACCCCGCCCGGCCGAACGTCTCCACCAGCACGTCGCGCCGCTTGCGGTAGATGCCGCGCACCTCGTCCACGCACTCCTGCGGGCCGTTCAGCGCCGCCGCGGCGGCCACCTGAATGGGCGTGAAGGCGCCATAGTCCAGATAGGACTTCACCCGCGCCAGCGCCGCGATCAGCCGCGCGTTGCCCACCGCGAACCCGATCCGCCAGCCGGGCATGGAATAGGTCTTCGACAACGACGTGAACTCCACCGCCACGTCCATGGCGCCGGGCACCTGCAGGATCGACGGCGGCGGATTGTCGTCGAAATACAAT
>DRPD01000031.1 GCA_011374735.1 Thermopetrobacter sp. | reverse complement strand
CGAGGAACTGTGGCAGACGTTGCGCGCCGCCCCCGCGGGCTGGTATGTGCGCGATTTCACCACCCGCGGCATCCCCGACGCGCCGCTGAACGAACGGGACTTTCTGACCTTTCTGGACGAGGCGGAAACGTTCCTGCGCAAACGCCAGCGCGCCGAGTATTGCGGCTTCGTCTATCTCGACGACATGCAGAACCCCGTGTTCATCAAGGTGTTCGACCCGCGCAAGATGGGCTCCGCCTGCGGTTGCGGTGGCGACGTGAAGCCGCGCTGGACCATCTCGCGCATGCCGCCGCGCCCTCTGCCCTCGGAGCAGGCGGTGGCGCAAGCGGCAAAGCGCCGGGGCGGCATGTTGCGGCGTCTGCTCGGCGGACGTTGACGGGAAGGGAAAGTAATGCCGCCTGTGCGCACCAATTGCGTATGGGGGCACAAACGCAAGAGACGGGCTGCACAGGCGGCGCGACGGGGTGATTGAATGTCTGGTGACATTCCCTCCTGGAAGGATTTCTCCCCGTCACCCCATATCTAATGAGTTTCTTTCACCTGTTGCAATACTTAATTGCCATCATTCGATGATGGCCGCTGAAAGCGGCCCGGCGCGGTGTTCGGAGAGGCTGGAAAAGCATCATGAAGACAATGGGTTGAGAGAAATTAGGGAATCATTTTCCAAACCGTCTGAATCGCTGTCGAAGCAGGTGATCCGCCCCCTTCCGGGCGCCGTGCCCACACGTGATATGACGCAACGGCAGAATCGACGCGCATGCAATGGGATGACGAAGCCATCATCGTGAGCGTCCGCCCCCATGGCGAGACGTCGGCTCTGGTGGAGGTGTTCGCGCGCCGCCGGGGCCGCTGGCGCGGCCTGGTGCGTGGCGGCCGTTCGCGCCACCGCCGCCCGGTGCTGCAAGCCGGCAACAAGGTGCGCGCCACCTGGCGGGCCCGTCTGGAGGATCAATTGGGGTCGTTCGCCATCGAGCCCGTCGCGCAGTATGCACCCAGGATCTGGCACGACCCGGCGGCCCTGGCGGGGCTGGAGGCGCTGCTGTTCGGCCTGCGGCTGCTGCCGGAGCGCGACGCTCATGAGCGGCTCCATGCCGGCGCTTGCGTGGTGTTGGAGCGGCTGGCGGAGGACGGCCCGTGGCCGGCCCTGCTGGCCCGCTTCGAGATGCGCCTGCTGGCCGAGCTGGGTTTCGGCCTCGATCTGAGCGCATGCGCCGCCGGCGGCGCGGGGCCGCTCGTCTGGGTATCGCCGAAGTCCGGCCGCGCCGTGTCGGAAGAAGCCGGCCGTCCCTATGCCGACCGGTTGTTGAGGCTGCCCGCCTTTCTGCACGACAGCGCCGCGCCGGCTGCCGCGGCCGACATTCGCGCCGCCTTCGCGCTCACCGGCCACTTTCTGAACCGCCATGTTCTTCAGCCGCGCGGCCTCACATTCCCGCCCGGCCGCGCCCGCCTGCTGGCTCGCCTGGGCGAATGAACCCCACCCCATGCACTCATCTCTCACCACGCCGCCCCTCCTTCTGGGACGGCCGGAGGCTTGAAGATCGTTCATCTTCAAGCCGACAAGGGCGCGACCGCGCCCCGGCCCCAGGCCGCGCCCGCGAAGCGCACTTGCCGTGAGCGAAATCAGATGAAAGTCATCCCGCCTCCAAGTCGCGAAATCGCCCCTGCTTTCACACTTGCCCGTCGCGCCGTTTCATGCTTGGCAAACGCTTCATGACCCGCGAGATCGACAACACTTTCGCCGTCGCCCCGATGGTGGACTGGACGGATCGGCACTGCCGGTATTCCCACCGCCTGCTGAGCCGCCGCGCCGTGCTGTATACCGAGATGCTCTCCACCGGCGCGGTGCTCAACGGCGATCCGGCCCGCGTGCTGGCCTTTTCCGAGGCCGAGCATCCGGTGGTGGCGCAGCTGGGCGGCGCCGACCCGGACGACATGGCGCAAGCGGCGGAGAAGTGCGCCGAATGGGGCTATGACGCCATCAACATCAACGTCGGCTGCCCGTCCGATCGGGTGAGGAAGGGCCGCTTCGGCGCCGTGCTGTTCAAGGAGCCGGAAACGGTGGCCGCCTGCGCCGCCGCCATGCGCCGCGCCGTGGATGTGCCGGTGACGGTGAAATGCCGCGTCGGCGTCGATGACGTGGACACCCCCGAAGACTTGCTGCGCTTCGTCGATACGGTGGCCGATGCCGGTGTCAGCACTTTCATCGTG
>DRPD01000030.1 GCA_011374735.1 Thermopetrobacter sp. | reverse complement strand
GGCGGACGCCGGCGTGGATGGTGAAGTAGTCCACCCCCTGTTCGGCCTGCTCGATGAGCGTGTCGCGGAAGATTTCCCAGCTCAGCTCCTCCGCCTTGCCGCCCACCTTCTCCAGCGCCTGATAGATCGGCACCGTGCCGATGGGCACCGGGGAGTTGCGGATGATCCATTCGCGGATGTTGTGGATGTTGTCGCCGGTGGACAGATCCATCACCGTGTCGGCGCCCCAGCGGATGGCCCACGCCATTTTCTCCACCTCTTCGGCGATGTCGGAGAGCACCGCGGAGTTGCCGATGTTGGCGTTGATCTTGGTGCGGAAATTGCGGCCGATGATCATCGGCTCGGTTTCCGGATGGTTGATGTTGGCCGGGATGATGGCGCGGCCGCGCGCCACCTCGTCGCGCACGAACTCCGGCGTGATGACGGCCGGGATCCTGCCGCCCGGCCAGTCCATGCCCGGTTCGTAAAGCTCCAGCCCCTTGCCGCGCGCTTCCTTCACCTGTTCGCGGATGGATTGCAGCCGCGCGTTCTCGCGGATGGCCACGTATTCCATCTCTTCCGTGACGATGCCGCGTTTCGCATAGGCCATTTGCGTCACCGCCGCGCCGCCCTTCGCGCGGCGCGGGCGGCGGGCGGCGGGAAAGGCCGGGGCCAGCTTCGCTTCGGAGACGTTGCCGTTGTCCTCCGGCCTCACCGCGCGCGGTTCCACCTCTTCGGTGTCGCCGCGCTGTTCGATCCAGCGGGCGCGCAACGGCGGCAGCCCGGCCGCCACATCGACGCGCGCGTCCTTTTCCGTGTAGGGCCCGGAGGTGTCATAGACCACCAGCGGCGGCTCCTTGGCCGATGGATCGAGGGCGATCTCGCGCATCGCCACCCGGATGCCGGGGCGCGATCCTTGCGCATGCACCTTGCGCGAGGCCGGCAGCGGGCCGGTGGTGACGGTGAAGGTGTGGGGCTTGTGGATGTTCATGGTTCGGCTCCTCCTGTCTGCCGATGCTGCGCAAGGATCAGGCCGTTCTGGCGGCGAAGAAGGCGCGCAGGGAGATGTCACTCCATTGCCCCAGATGGGCGCGCGCGGCAAGCCACGAGGCGACGATTTTTTCGCTCATGGGATCCTTCTTCGCCAGGTCGGCCAGCACGCCGGCGGTGGCGGCGCGGGCGGTCTTCAGCACGTCCGCCGGATACGGCAGCACTTTCACGCCCTTTTGCTGCAAGGTCTTCAGCGCCGCGGCGTTGCGCCAGGCGTGCCCGGCCAGCGACCGCGCCGCCTCGGCCGAACTGGCGATGGTGATGGCGCGGCGCTGATCGGCGCTGAGCCCGTCCCACACCTTGCGCGACACCAGCAGCTCGCCGGCCCCGTTCGGCTCGTGGAAGGCCGGATAGTGATAGAACTTCGCCACCTTGTAGAAGCCCATGGCCATGTCCGTGGACGGCCCCAGGAACTCCGTGGCGTCGATGGCGCCCGATTGCAAGGCCGGCTGGATCTCGCCCGGCGGCAATGTCACCGGCGTGGCCCCCATGCGCCGGATGATCGCGCCGCCCAGGCCCGGCATGCGCATCTTCAGGCCCTTCATGTCGTCCACGGAGGTAACGGGCTTGCGAAACCAGCCGCCCATGCCGGGGCCGGTGTTGCCGCACATCAGCGGCTTGATGCCGAAGTCGGCGTAGAGATCGTCCCACAGCTTCTGGCCGCCACCTTCTTCCAGCCAGGCGCGATGCTCCACCGGCGACAGCCCGAACGGCCCGGCGGTGAACAGCGCCGCGGCCGGCATCTTGCCGCCCCAGAACAGCGACGCGGTATGGGCCATTTCCGCCGCGCCGTTCTGCACCGCGTCGAACACCGCCAGCGGGGCCACCAGCTCGCCCGCCGCATGCACCTTCACGTTCAGCGTGCCGCCGGACAACCGGGTGATGTCCTCAGCCAGCAGCTCCGCCGACACCCCCGGCCCCGGCATGTTCTTCGGCCACGAGGTGACCATGCGCAGGGTGACGGTCTTCTCCGTGGCCAGCGCCGGGGCGGCCAGCGCGGCGGACGCGGCGGCGCTGGCGGTGAGCAGCTTGCGTCGGGTGATGGTCATGATCGTTCGCTCCTTTCCGTGTCGGATCGTTGCCGTTCTTCGTCCATGTCCTCTTCGCCGATGCGCAACGGCGCGGCGCCTGTGCCGCCGATCTCCTGCGGCCGCGCCATGCCGGCATGCAGCCGCCGCCGCGCCGCCAGCACCGCCTCGGCGACGCCCCGGCTGCGCGCCAGATTGAGCGCGATGAGCGCGGCC
>DRPD01000029.1 GCA_011374735.1 Thermopetrobacter sp. | reverse complement strand
GCGGAGGAGATTTCCATGGCCGCGCTGATCGGCCAGCTGTTCGCCACCACCGGCAAGTTCGCCATGCGCACCCAGCCGCAACTGCTGCTGATGCACAAGACCATGGTGGTGGTGGAGGGCGTGGCCCGCTCCCTCAACCCGCGGCTCGACATGTGGCGCGCCTGCCAGCCGGTGGTCAAGGACTGGATCGCCCGCCATCTGGGCCCGGCCGGGCGTCTGCGGCAAGCGGCGGATGGGGCGCGCGAGATGGGCCGCGCCGTGAGCGGCCTGCCGCATTTGCTGCAACAGGCGGCCGACACCACCCAAGCGCTGGCCGACATGAGCCGGGCCCAGGAGGAAGCGGCGAAACGCGGCGCCGGCTTCTGGCAGAACGCGCCGTTGTGGATCGCCGCCGCGGCGCTGGCCGCCATGGCCGCCGGCTGGCTGCTCGGCTGAAGAAACCCGTTTCATCACCGGAGTTCTCATGTCCTTGCCTCTGTCAAGGGTGCAATCGCCCTTGGCGACGGCCCAAAGGGCCGCCCTTGACAGAGGCAAGAACATGAGAAGAATGGCCAAGAAGCGCCAATGGCGAAAATTCGCCATTGGCGCTTCTCATTAGACCATTTCATGATTGAACCAGCCCATCCGCCCGCCGCCGTTCGCCTATCGTCTGATGGGCCAGCGTCTGGCAAGCGCCGCGTGTTCGCGGTAAATTCGGCCCTGAACGAGACGGAACGCAGGCATCCTCGAAGGGCGCATCACGGCGATGGACACCAACAGCAATTCCCGGCCCCTGTCGCCGCACTTGCAGATCTATCGGCCCAACCTGCTGATGGTGATGTCGATCCTGCACCGCATCACCGGCGCCTTCCTGCCGGTGCCGGTGTTTCTCGGTATCTGGTGGCTGGCCGCGCTGGCTTCCTCGCAACGCTATTTCGCCGAGGTCAACGGGCTTTTGACCTCCTGGCCGGGACGGCTGGTGCTCGTCGTCTCGCTTTATGCCTTGCTGCATCACGCCTTCAGCGGGCTGCGCTATCTGGTCTGGGACGCCGGGGCCGGCCTCGACGTGCCGGCGGCCCGCCGCCTGAGCCTGTGGACGCTGTTCGGGGCCATCGCCACCACGCTGCTCGTCGTCGCCGTCTTCGTCATCAAGGCCGGCTGAAGGAGATGGCCATGGCCCACTTCCACACACCCTTGAAGAAAGCGCGCGGCGCCGCCCCGGCCCATCATGGCACCGGCCATTTCATCGCCCAGCGGCTGACGGCACTGGCCAACCTGTTCTTCACGGCGTTTCTGGTGCTGCTGGCCCTCAGGCTGGCCGGCGCCGGTCAGGCGCAGGCGCGCGCCGTCATCGCCCAGCCGTTCATCGCCATCGGCCTGATCGCCGGCCTCGCCACCTTCGTCTGGCACATGGCGCTGGGCATGCAGGTGATCATCGAGGACTACGTGCATACCTTCTGGCGCAAGGCGCTGCTGCTCAGCCTCAACATCCTGCTGTCCGGCCTGCTGTTGTTGCTGGCCGTCGCCTCCATCGCCATGATCGTCTTCGGAAGCTGACGGGAAGTTCATGCACATGTTCCTGTTTCACCGGTTAAGAGAGCGCCATGGCGGAAATCCCTGAACATCCATCTGACGTCACCGGCTCCGGCCCGCTGATGAAGGTCAACATCGGCGGCCGCGCCTACGAGCTGGTGGAGCACACCTATGACGTGGTCATCGTCGGCGCCGGCGGGGCGGGTCTGCGGGCCGTGGTCGGCTGCACCGGGGCGGGGCTGAAGACCGCCTGCCTGACCAAGGTGTTTCCCACCCGCTCCCACACCGTCGCCGCCCAGGGCGGCATCGCCGCGTCGCTTGGCAACATGGGCCCGGACGACTGGCGCTGGCACATGTATGACACCGTGAAGGGCTCCGACTGGCTGGGCGATCAGGACGCCATCGAGCTGCTGGTGCGCGAGGCGCCGCGCGCCGTCATCGAGCTGGAGCACTGGGGCACGCCGTTCTCGCGCACCGAAGACGGGCGCATCTATCAGCGCGCCTTCGGCGGCATGACCACCGATTTCGGCAAGGGCCCGCCGGCGCGACGCACCTGCGCGGCGGCCGACCGCACCGGGCACGCCATGCTGCACGCCATGTATGGCCAGGCGCTGAGGGCCGGCGCGGAGTTCTTCATCGAGTATTTCGCCCTCGACCTGATCATGGACGGCGGCATCTGCCGCGGCGTCATGGCGCTGGAGATGGAAACCGGGCGCATCCACCGCTTCCGGGCCCACGCGGTGATCCTCGCCACCGGCGGCTATAACCGGGTCTATTTCTCCTGCACCTCGGCCCACATCTGCACCGGCGACGGCACCGCCATGGCGCTGCGCGCCGGTCTGCCGGCCCAGGACATGGAGTTCGTGCAGTTCCACCCCACCGGCATCTATGGCGCCGGCATTCTCATCACCGAAGGGGTGCGCGGCGAGGGCGGCTATCTGACCAATTCGGAAGGCGAGCGGTTCATGGAGCGCTATGCCCCGCACGCGAAGGATCTGGCGTCGCGCGACGTGGTGTCCAGGGCCATGATGATCGAGATCCGCGAAGGCCGCGGCGTGGGGCCGAACAGGGATCACATCCACCTGCATCTGGATCATCTGGGCCGCGACATCATCGCCGAGCGGCTGCCCGGCATCGCCGAATCGGCGCGCATCTTCGCCGGCGTCGATGTCACCCGCGAGCCGATCCCGGTGCTGCCCACGGCGCATTACAACATGGGCGGCATCCCCACCAACCACAAGGGCGAGGTCATCGCGCCCAGAGACGGCGACCCCGACGCCGTGGCCCCGGGGCTGTTCGCCTGCGGCGAGGCGGCCTGCGCGTCGGTGCACGGGGCCAACCGGCTGGGCTCCAACTCGCTCACCGACCTGGTGGTGTTCGGCCGCGCCGCGGCACAGCGCGCCGCGGAGACGATCAGAGCCGGCAGCCCCCACAAGGTGCTGCCCCGCGACGCCGGGTTCGCGGCCATCGAACGGCTCGACGCCACCTTGCACGCCGCCGGATCGACCCCCACCGCAAGGCTGCGCGAGGCCATGCAGAAGACCATGCAGGAGCACTGTTCGGTGTTCCGCGACGGCGACACCTTGCAACAGGGTCACGAGAAGCTGCTGGACGTGTGGCGCGGGCTGGACGATCTGGCCATCGCCGACCGTTCCCGGATCTGGAACGCCGATCTGATCGAGGCGCTGGAGTTGCAGAACCTGCTGCTCAACGCCGCGGTCACCATCCATTCGGCCCTTGAGCGCACCGAAAGCCGCGGCGCCCACGCCCGCGAGGATTATCCTGAGCGCGACGACGAGAACTGGATGAAGCACACCCTGGCCCACGCCGACGAGGCGCGGCGCGCCACCCGCATTTCCTACCGCCCGGTGCACACCCGCACCTTGAGCGGCGAGCTGCCCTATATCGAGCCGCAGAAACGCGTCTATTGAGGAAACGATGGTCGAGTTCACCCTGCCCGCCAAGGCCCGCGTCAAGCCTGGCCGCACCTGGCCCAAGCCCGAGGGGGCGAAGCGGCTGAAGGAGTTCCGCGTCTATCGTCACGATCCGGACGGCGGCGGCAACCCGCGGCTCGATGTCTATTTCGTCGATCTCGACGCTTGCGGGCCGATGGTGCTGAGCGCCCTGATCTGGATCCGCGATCATGTGGATTCGACCCTCACCTTCCGCCGCTCCTGCCGCGAGGGGATTTGCGGTTCGTGCTCCATGAACATCAATGGCGCCAACGGCCTGGCCTGCACCACGGCGCTGGCCGACATCGACGGCCCGCTGACCATCCACCCGCTGCCCCATCTGCCCATCATCAAGGATCTGGTGCCCGACCTGAGCCATTTCTACGCCCAGCACCGGCTGATCGAACCGTGGCTGAAGACCGACACCCCTGAGCCGCAGCGCGAATGGAAGCAGTCGAAGGAAGACCGGGGCAAACTCGACGGACTTTACGAGTGCATCCTGTGCGCCTGCTGCGCCGCCGCCTGCCCGTCCTACTGGTGGAATCAGGAGCGTTATCTGGGCCCCGCCGTGCTGTTGCAGGCCTGGCGCTGGATCGCCGATTCGCGCGACGAGGCGACCGGCGAGCGGCTCGACCGGCTGGACGATCCGTTCCGCCTGTATCGCTGCCACACCATCATGAATTGCGCCCAAGCGTGCCCGAAGGGGCTGAACCCGGCCCGCGCCATCAGCAAGATCAAGGCCTCCATGGTCAAGCGCCGGGTGTGAACGCTTGCATGGGCCCGCTTGCGTGCTATATAAGCCGCCGAACCTTTCGCCGGCTTCGCCTGGGTAGCTCAGTCGGTAGAGCAGCGGACTGAAAATCCGCGTGTCGGTGGTTCGATTCCGCCCCCAGGCACCACGCGACATCGACGCACGGCCGCCCCCATCCCACATCTCCACCCAACTCCGACTTTATGAGCAAGGCATTTCGCCGCCCTCACCACGGCAGTTCATACCCTTCCGCGTGCCAGAAGGTGCCGGTGGTTTCCAGGCCCAGCTCTTCGATACGCAACAGCAGGCCCTTCGCGGCCGGTTCCGCATCGATGTTGCCGCGCCCGCCGGTCATGGCGGTGCGCACGTAGCCCGGGTGCAGGGCGGCCACGGCGATGCCCTTCTCCTTCAGCTCGATGGCCAGGTTGCGCGCCGCCATGTTGGCCGCCGCCTTCGACATCCGATAGCCATAGTTGCCGCCCGACCGGTTGTCGCCCAGCGAGCCGACGCGCGAGGTGACGATGCCGATCTTGCCGCCCTCGCCCATCAGCGGCAGCAGCGCCCGGCTGATGCGCAGCGGCCCCAGCGCGTTGATCTCGTATTGGCGCAAGGCGGCGGCGAAGTCGAGACTGTCGAGCGTGTCGGGGATCAGCAACCCGGCGTTGTTGATCAGCACGTCCACGTGCCGCCCGTTCAGCGCCTCAACGAGCACCGCCGCGCCGTCATCGCTGGTCACGTCCACCCCGGCCGCGATCTCGCAGCCGACGGCCTCGAGATCGGGCGTCGGCCTGCGCACCGCGGCGATGACCTCCACGCCGTCTTCGCTCAGCAGCCGCGCCATGGCCAGGCCGATGCCGCGCGACGCACCGGTGATCACGTATCGCGTCATTCGTTCCTCCCTCGCAACGCTTCCTCATGAGCCCGCACACAAGGCTCGTCGAAACAGCAGAAGATCACCTGATCGAAGGCGTCCGGATGGCGGGCGAGAACATCGCGCGCCGTGGCCACCGCGATGGCCGCCGCCCAGCAGGCTTTCGTTGGCCGCGTTGACGATGGCGTCCACCTTCAAGGTGGTGATGTCGCCGCGCCCGATCTCGATGTCGGTCATGAGCAGCCTTTCCATCATTCAAGAGAACGCGTGGCGATTCATATTGACTTCAAGAGGCGGCGCTTGGCAATTTTTCCCTGACGGGATGCCGCATAAGCGGCCGCTGAAACAGGCGGGGACGGACGGATGGACTATGAACCGCGGGCCTTGCGCGCCCTTGATCGATGCGCCGAAGTCGCCGTGGTGCGTCCGCCGCGCGGCACAGGGGTGCCCATCGTGTTCAATTCGCCCCATTCCGGGCGCTGCTACCCGCGCGATTTCGTGGCCCGTTCCGCCTTGCCGCTGCGGACGTTGCGGCTGTCGGAGGATTTTCTGGTCGATGAACTGTTCAGCGCCGCGCCGGCCGCCGGCGCCTGGCTGATCGCCGCCACCCGGCCGCGCAGCTGGATCGATCTCAACCGCGACCGCTGGGAGCTCGATCCGGCATTGTTCGCCGACACCCTGCCGGAGCGCGCCGACACCGGCGGCGAACGGGTGCGGGCCGGGCTGGGGGTGCTGCCACGCGTCGTCGCCGACGGCCACGAGATCTACGCCGGCAAGCTCACCTGGCGCGAGGCGCAGGCCCGCCTCGCGGCAAGCTATGACCCCTACCACGCGCTGCTCCGGCGGCGGCTGGAGGAACTGCGCGCGCGCTTCGGCGCCGCGCTGCTCATCGACTGCCACTCCATGCCGGCGACGGCGGTCAACGCCATGACGCCGCTCGGCGGGCGGCGCCCGGACGTCATCCTGGGCGACGACG
>DRPD01000028.1 GCA_011374735.1 Thermopetrobacter sp. | reverse complement strand
GGCGTCGGCGGGGAAGCGCTTGACCTCGCTCAACAGCAGCCGGTGCGGGAACGGGTAGAGCTGCTCGATGCGCAACAGGTAGATGTCGTCGATGCCGCGTTTGCGGCGCTCGGTGAAGAGGTCGTAATAGACCTTGCCGGTGCAGAACACGACGCGGCGGATCTTGTCATCCGGGGCCAGCTTCAGGCCCAGCTCCGGGCGCCGTTCGGCATCGTCGTTCAGGGTGCGGCAGAAGCGACCGCCCCTGGTGAACTCCTCGATGTCCGACACCGCCAGCGGATGGCGCAGCAGGGATTTGGGCGTCATCAGGATGAGCGGTTTTCGGAAGTCACGTTTCATCTGGCGGCGCAGAATGTGGAAATAGTTGGCCGGGGTGGTGCAGTTGGCCACCTGCCAGTTGTCCTCGGCCGACATTTGCAGGTAACGCTCCAGTCGGGCCGACGAATGCTCCGGGCCCTGGCCCTCGAAGCCATGCGGCAACAGGCAGACGATGCCGGACATGCGCAGCCACTTGCGCTCGGCGGAGGAGATGAACTGGTCGAACACCACCTGGGCGCCGTTGGCGAAATCGCCGAACTGGGCCTCCCAGATCACCAGGCGGTTGGGGGAGGCCAGGGAATAGCCGTATTCGAAGCCCAGCACCGCCTCCTCGGAGAGGATGGAGTTGATGAAGTCGGCCCGGGCCTTCTGGCGCGGGTCGATGTGGTTGAGGGGGACGTAGGGCTGATCCGTCCGCTGGTCGATGAACACCGCGTGGCGCTGCGAGAAGGTGCCGCGGCGCACGTCCTGGCCGGAGAAGCGCACATGGTATCCCTCCAGCAGCAAGGTGCCCAGGGCCAGCTGTTCGGCGGTGGCCCAGTCGATGCCGCGGCCGTCGCGGACGTTCTTGCCGCGGGCGGTGATGATGCGGCGCAAGGTGGGGTGGATGTTGAACCCGTCCGGCACGCTGGACAGCGCCTTGCCGACCTTCTTCAGGGCGCGCAGCGAGGCACAGGTCTTGCCGTGGCGCGCTTCCTCGATGGTGGAGGAGCGCGGCGGACGGAACTTCTTCCACACGCCGTCCAGCCAGTCGGCCTTGCGCGGCTGGTAGGCGGCGGCGGCCTTCAGCTCGTCTTCCAGCAGGCGGCGGAAATCGGCCCGGATCTCCTCCACCTCCGGTTCGCCGATCAGGCCGTCGCGGATGAGCCGGCGGGCATAGAGCTCCACCACGGTCGGGTGTTCGGCGATGCGGCGGTACATCAGCGGCTGGGTGAAGGCCGGCTCGTCGGCCTCGTTGTGGCCATGGCGGCGGTAGCAGAACATGTCGACGATGGCCGGCTTGCCGAACAGCTGGCGGTATTCGGTGGCCAGGCGGGCGGCGAACACCACCGCCTCGGGGTGATCGCCGTTGACGTGGATGATGAAGGCGCCGACCATCTTGGCGACATCGGACGGATAATGGGTGGAGCGGCCCCAGGCCGGCGAGGTGGTGAAGCCGATCTGGTTGTTGATGATGAAATGCACCGAGCCGCCGAAGCGGTGGCCGGAGACTTCCGACAGGGCGAAGCATTCGGCCACCACGCCCTGGCCGGCGAAGGCGGCGTCGCCGTGCAGCAGCAGCGGCAGCACCTTCTTGCGCCCGGCATCGGCGTCGCGATCCTGGCGGGCCCGGGCGTTGCCCAGCACCACCGGATCGACGATCTCCAGATGCGACGGGTTGGCGAGCAGCGACAGGTGGACGCGGTTGCCGTCGAACTCGCGGTCGGAGGAGGCGCCCAGATGGTATTTCACGTCGCCGGAGCCCTCCACGTTCAGCGGCATGGCGGAGCCGCCGGTGAATTCGTGGAAGATGACCCGGTAGGGCTTGTCCATGACGTTGGCCAGCACGTTGAGGCGGCCGCGGTGGGCCATGCCGATGGTAATGGCCTCCACCCCCATCTGGCCGCCGCGCTTGATGACCTGCTCCAGGGCCGGGATGACGGATTCGGCGCCTTCCAGCCCGAACCGCTTGGTGCCGGTGAACTTGGCGTTGAGGAATTTCTCGAACAGCTCCGCCTCGATGAGTTTGGTGAGGATCGCCTTCCTGCCGATGGAGGTGAAGGACACTTCCTTGTCCGGGCCTTCGATGCGTTCCTGAATCCACGCCTTCCGGGCCGGGTCGGCGATGTGCATGAACTCGAAGCCGAGCACGCCGCCATAGGTGCGCTTCAGGATCTCCATCACCTCGTCGATGGTGCCCCATTGCAGGCCCAGCACGCCGTCCAGATAGATGCGGCGGGCGCGGCTCTCGTCGCTGTCGAAGCCATAGGTGGCGGGGTCGAGTTCCGGTGTCGGCGGCGGTTCGCGCAGGCGCAGGGGGTCGAGATCGGCGCGCAGGTGGCCAAGCACGCGCCAGGCGCGGATGAGCATCAGGGCGCGCACCGAATCGCGGGCCTTCGCGGCGATGTCCTTCGCCGACGGGGCGGCCCGGCCGGTGGTGGCGGCGGCGCGGGCCAGCTTGTTCTCCAGCGGGCCGTAATCGCCGCTCAGCGCGGCGGTCAGCTCATCGGCCGGCGGGCGGGGCCAGTTGGCGCGGCGCCAGGAGGGCGCGGCCTGGCCGGGGGTGGTGGCGCGGGTGTCCTGAAGGGCCTCGAAGATGCCGCGCCAGGTGTCATCGACGGCCTCGGGGTCGTCGCGCCAGCGGGCATACAGTTCCTCGAGGTAGGTTGGCGAGACGGCGGACAACGCCGTGGCCTGTTGCAGCAATTGCCGCGGATCTTGGGTGTTCATGGCGTTCACGCGGGCGTTTCGGATATCGTTGTGGTTGGCCGCCCGTCCTCCCTGAAGATTGTCGCTCTAGCCCTCTCCCCTGACGATGGCGGCCAGTTCGCGGCCGATGCGGGCCGGCGAGCGCACCACCGTCACGCCGGCGTCTTCCAGGGCCGCGATCTTGGCCTCCGCCGTGCCCTTGCCGCCGGAGATGATGGCCCCGGCGTGGCCCATGCGGCGGCCCGGCGGAGCGGTGACACCGGCGATACAGGCGACGACGGGTTTCTCGCCGTTCCTGCTCTTGATGTATTGGGCTGCCTGTTCCTCCGACGTGCCGCCGATCTCGCCGATGAGCACGATCTGTTCGGTTTCGGGATCGTCGTAGAACAGCTCGAGGCAGTCGATGAAATCCATGCCCTTGACCGGATCGCCGCCGATGCCGATGCAGGTGCTCTGGCCCAGCCCGACGTCGGTGGTCTGCTTGACGGCCTCGTAGGTGAGCGTGCCGGAGCGCGAAACGATGCCAGTGGCGCCGCGCTGGTGGATGTGGCCGGGCATGATGCCGATCTTGCACGCACCGGGGGTGATGATGCCCGGGCAGTTGGGGCCGATGAGGCGGCTGTTCGAGCCGTCGAGCGCGCGCTTCACCCGCACCATGTCGAGCACCGGGATGCCCTCGGTGATGCACACGATGAGGCCGATTTGAGCGTCGATGGCCTCCAGAATGGCGTCGGCCGCGAAGGCGGGCGGCACGTAGATGACGGTGGCGTCGGCGCCGGTTTGCGCCCTGGCCTCGCGCACGGTGTCGAACACCGGCAGGTCGAGATGGGTCATGCCGCCCTTGCCGGGGGTGACGCCGGCCACCACCTTGGTGCCATAGGCGAGGGCCTGTTCGGTGTGGAAGGTGCCCTGCGCGCCGGTCAGCCCTTGCGTGATGACGCGGGTGTTCTCGTCGATCAGCACGGCCATGGCTCAGCCCTCCCCCCCGACCGCCGCGACCACCTTCGCGGCGGCGTCGTCGAGATCGTCGGCGGGGATGATGTTGAGGCCCGATTCGGCGAGGATGGCCTTGCCCCTGTCCACGTTGGTGCCCTCCAGCCTGACCACCAGCGGCACCTTCAGCCCCACTTCCCTGACCGCCGTGACGACGCCCTCGGCGATGACGTCGCAGCGCATGATGCCACCGAAGATGTTGACCAGAATGCCCTTCACCTTCGGGTCGGCGGTGATGATCTTGAAGGCGGCGGCCACCTTGGCGGCGGAGGCGCCGCCGCCGACGTCGAGGAAGTTGGCCGGCTCGGCGCCGTGGAGCTTGATGATGTCCATGGTGGCCATGGCCAGCCCGGCGCCGTTGACCATGCAGCCGATGTCGCCATCCAGGGCGATGTAGCTGAGATCATGCTCCGCCGCCTCGCGTTCGCGCGGGTCTTCCTCGTCCGGGTCGCGCAGCTCCATGATGTCCGGGTGGCGGTACAGGGCGTTGGCGTCGAAGCCGGCCTTGGCGTCCAGACACAACAGCGCGTCGTCCCCGGTGACGATCAGCGGGTTGATCTCCAGCAGGCTCATGTCCTTCTCGGTGAAGGCGCGATACAGCGCGGCGACGAGCTTCACGCACTGCCTGAACAGATCGTCCTTCAACCCCAGCGCGGCGGCGACGGCGCGGCCCACATAGGGCTGAAAACCGGCCGCCGGGTCGATGGTGATGGTGAAAATCTTCTCCGGCGTTTCGGCGGCCACCTCCTCGATGTCCATGCCGCCGGCCTCGGAGGCGATGAAGGCGACGCGGCCGGTTTCGCGATCGACGAGACAGGAGAGATAGAGTTCGCGGGCGATACTGGTGCCTTCCTCGACGAGCAGGCGGCGCACCACCTTGCCGGCGGGGCCGGTTTGTTTGGTCACCAGCGTCCCGCCCAGCAATGCGGAAGCGGCGGCCTTCACCTCGTCGATGGAGCGGCACAGCTTCACGCCGCCGGCCTTGCCGCGCCCGCCGGCGTGGATCTGCGCCTTGACCACCCACAGCGGCCCGCCGAGTTTCTCCGCCGCCGCCATCGCCTCCTCGACGGAAAAGGCGGGAAAGCCGCGCGGCACCGGCGCGCCGTAAGCGGCGAGCAGCGCCTTGGCCTGGTATTCATGGATGTTCATGGGGCGTCTCCAGCTCCCGTTGTCCGCTCAGGCCAGATCGGGGGCGATTTCCCTGGCGGCGTCCATCAGGTCGCGCACGTGCTCGACGGAGCGTTTGAACGCCGTCTTCTCCTCGCCCTCGAGCCTGATCTCCACCACCTTCTCCACGCCATTGGCGCCGATGATCACCGGCACGCCGACATACAAGCCCTTCACGCCGTATTCGCCGTTGACGTGGGCGGCGCAGGGCAGCACCCGGCGCTGATCCTTCAGGTAGCTCTCGGCCATGGCGACGGCGGATGAGGCGGGGGCGTAATAGGCGGAGCCGGTCTTGAGCAGGCCGACGATCTCCGCGCCGCCGTCGCGCACCCGTTGCACGATCTTCTCGATGCGCCCCTCGGTGGTCCAGCCCATCTCGATCAGGTCGGGCACCGGGATGCCGGCGACGGTGGAATAGCGCACCAGCGGCACCATGGTGTCGCCGTGGCCGCCCAGCACGAAGGCGGTGACATCGCGCACCGAGACATCGAACTCGCGGGCCAGGAAATGGCGGAAGCGGGCCGAATCGAGCACGCCGGCCATGCCCACCACCTTGTGATGCGGCAGGCCGGAATACTCGCGCAGCGCCCAGACCATGACGTCGAGCGGGTTGGTGATGCAGATGACGAAGGCGTCGGGCGCATACTTGGCGATGCCGGCGGCGACCTGGTTCATGACCTTCAGGTTGATGCCCAGCAGGTCGTCGCGGCTCATGCCGGGCTTGCGCGGCACGCCGGCGGTGACGATGATGACGTCGGCGCCCTCGATGGCGGCGTATTCGTTGGCGCCCTTCAGGGCGATGTCGAAGCCCTCCACCGGGGCGCTCTCGGCGATGTCGAGCGCCTTGCCGTGGGGCAGGCCCTCGACGATGTCGAACAGCACGACGTCGCCCAGTTCCTTCAGGCCGATGAGATGGGCCAGGGTGCCGCCGATCATGCCGGCGCCGATGAGTGCGATCCTGTTGCGGGCCATGGGCTGCCTCTCGTTGCCTGTCGCTATCATGCCGCGGGCGCACGCCCCTCATGCATCGCTTATGCCGCATCGCCATGGGGGAGGAAAGCACTGCTTTGGTTGGCCATGGCGGCGGCGCGTTTGCACGGGAAACGACTATACGCGCCGCGCGGGCGGGCGCAAGCGAAATGGATTGACGTTTACGTCAACGTTAAGTAGGCCGGGGGCGAGCGGGTGGCGGGTCAGGCCCCGGCCTTGCGCAGGCGGATGATGACATCGACGCCGGCCAGCCGGGCGCCGTCGGGCGGCGGGGGCAGCCTGCCGAGATCGATCTGGTCGGCCGGAATGTCGATCAGGCGGCCGTCCTCTTCGGCATAGAAGTGGTAATGATCGCGGGTGTTGGTGTCGTAGAAGGTGCGGGCGCCGTCGGTGATCACCTGGCGCAGCAGGCCGGCGTCGGAGAACTGGTTGAGGGTGTTGTAAACCGTGGCCAGCGACACGCTGAGGCCGGTTTCGGCGGCCTCGCGGTGCAGCTCCTCGGCGGTGACGTGGCGGTCGCCATGGGCGAACAGCAGCCCGGCCAGGGCCAGCCGCTGGCGGGTCGGCCGGAGGCCCACGTCGCGCAACATGTCGGTCAGCTTCCGTTCGTCCGGCGCGGTCATCGCGTTCGTTCCCACTGTTTTCGCCGCCTTTTATATAGCCTGAACGATAACAAGTCGCAAATCCGGCCGTGTCGAGCCGTGAAATTCCGGGGCAGATGATGGGCGAGGGCAACCAGCGGCGTGGCGGGGGTGGTTATTGGCTGGGGATAAACGGCCCCGACTCTTGCCCGGCGAATCGGCTTGCGGCAACGTGGGGATGCAAGTGATTCGCGCGTGCCTGCCCGAGTTGTTACGTGGGCGCATCGTTCGTTTCCGTGGTTGGCGAAAACAGCACCGAAGACAATACAGACCATTACGAGGCACTCATGGCCGGCACCGACATCGCGACCTTCGACATCCCCGAGAATCCGCTCGATCACGTGGAGGCGCTGGCGGAGACACACGCCTGGCCGTTGTCGCGCATCAGCGAGGACGAGGCGCACATGGTGATCGCGGCGCATGACGCCG
>DRPD01000027.1 GCA_011374735.1 Thermopetrobacter sp. | reverse complement strand
GGCGGCGGCGGCGTGGTTCGTCATCGGCGGTGCGCTGTATATGAACCCGTTCGTCGCCCGCCTCTATGAGGAGGCGACGGCTTCCTCTCCGGCGGTGCGCAAATGGGCCAGCCCCGGCCCGATGCTGGCCGGCCAGATCACCGGCGCGCTCATTCAGGGGCTGCTGTGGGCGCTCGTGTTCGTCTATCTGCGGCCGGCGCTGCCACAAGGCGTGCTGATGGCGGGGCTGGCCTTCGGGCTGATTCTGATTGCCCTGAAGATCATCCCCCGGCTGATCGACATGTGGCTGACCACCACCTATCCGCGCCGCCTGCTGGCCGTGGAAGTCGTCAATGGCGGCATCGGCGGCTTCGTGATGGCGCTGATCCTCGCCTTCTTCCTGCGTTGACCGCCGTGAGGGCCATCAGCGCCGGGCGAGTTTCCACGCGGCCGGCAGGGCGAGGGCCACGACGGCCACCTTCAGCACGTCGCCGAGGATGAACGGCGCGAAGCCGAACTGCACGGCCTTTTCAAGGCCGATGAACTGCGAAAGCCACGCCAGCCCCGGCAGATAGAGCACCATCAGCCCGGCCAGCCCGGCCAGCCCCAGCTTCACCGGATGGCGGCTCCACCCCTTGTCGGCCAGCCCGCCGACCACGGCGGCCAGCAGCAGGAACCCGGCCAGATAGCCGCCGGTGGGGCCCATCATGTAGGCGATGCCGATGCCCTTTTCCGGCGTGCCGGCGAACACCGGCAGGCCCATCGCCCCCTCGGCCAGATACAGCGCCACCGTGGCCACCCCCCAGCGCAGGCCGAACGTGGCGGCGATCAGGGTGAGCGCCATGACCTGCAGGGTCATCGGCACCGGCCAGAACGGCACCTGCACCTTGGCTGACAGCCACAGCAGCAAGGAGCCACCCACCGCCAGCGCCAGCTTCACCGGCAGCGCGGCCGGGGCGATCAGGGTGTTGGTGGAAGTGGTGGTGTGCATCGGTCATCTCCCTTGAATGCTGTCGCGCCCCGTCTAACACAGCAGGGCAGGGGCGTCCATCACCCCAGCGCCCGGTCGAGATCGGCGATCAGGTCTTCCGGGTCTTCCAGCCCGATGGAGACGCGGATCACCTCCGGCCCCGCCCCGGCCGCGACGAGCTGTTCCTCGGTGAGCTGCGAGTGCGTGGTGCTGGCCGGATGGATGATCAGCGAGCGCACGTCGCCGATGTTGGCCAGATGCGAGAAAAGTTTGACTGAATTGACCAGCTTCACCCCGGCCTCAAAGCCGCCCTTCAGCCCGAAGGTGAAGACGCTGCCCGCGCCCTGCGGGCAATACTTCCGGTGCAGCGCGTGATAGGGGCTGGAGGGAAGCCCTGAATACTTCACCCAGGCGATCCGGTCGTCCGCCTCCAGCCATTGGGCCACTTTCAACGCATTGTCGCAATGGCGCTGCATGCGCAACGGCAGGGTTTCCAGCCCGGTGAGCGTGAGGAAGGCGTTCAGTGGCGCCATCGCCGGGCCCAGGTCGCGCAGGCCCAGCACCCTGGCTGCGATGGCCAGCGCCATCGGCCCGAACGTCTCGTGC
>DRPD01000026.1 GCA_011374735.1 Thermopetrobacter sp. | reverse complement strand
GGCGAGAGCGTCGCTGCCGCCCAGGCGCGCAGGGCGCGCAGGTCTGCGCCTTCGGCCTTGTGCCCGCCGGCGGCGGCGAACATGCCCGCATGCACGGTTTGGCAATAGGGGCAGGTGTTGAGGCGGGAAACTTCGGCCGCCACCGCCTCGCGCAGGGCGCGGCCGGCCGGGTTCACCACATAGGCCTCGCGCGCGGCGTGCCAGTAGCCGGCCAGAAGCGCCGGTGCGCTGGCGTGCAGCGTCATTGGCGGCGCGGTCTGGAACTCTTCGGCGAGTTGCCGATAGACCGCGCGCAGGGTGGGATCGTCGCTTGCAAGATCGGGGCGGGCAAGATGGCGAATGCCCTGTTGCGCCGCGTGGCGGAAGATCAGGTTTTCGATGCGTTTCATCATCATGTCGTGTCCCCTGTCAGGTGCTTTGCCGGCGCTTTCGCCTCCGCGCTGCCGCGAAGCGCGGCCAGCGAGAACAGGTGAAAGCTGATGAACAGCGGCACGAACCAGGCCGGGAACAGCGCCAGCGGATAGAGGTTGATGATGTTGGGGGCATCGCGCGACAGAAGGTGCAGGAAGCCTTCCGAGGTCAGTAGCCCGGTGGTGACCGCCACCGCGAAATCGGCAAGTCCGATCACATTGGCGCGGATCACCCGGGCGGGCGCGTTGGCGGCGCCGCGGTTGAGCGCCGACAGCGCCCCCATCGCCGCGACGCCGGCCCAGAGGTCGCCCAGCCCCGCCGGCAGCGCGAATTGCCAGGGAATGTCGCCCATCGCCCAGCCCAGCAGGAACAGCCCGCCCATCACCCGAAAGACCTGAAATCCGATCAGGTGGCGTTGATCCAGACCGCCGAGGATCGCCCGACCCGCCGTGGTGTACCGCCCCAGCGCCCAGAGCAGAGCGGCCCCGCCAATGAGCGGCATCAGCGCAAGGGGCGGATCGGTCACGGTGGGCGGCGGCAGGAGGAGGCCGGCGCGCGCCAGCGGCCCCATGGCCGCGAACCAGACCGCCAGCAGCAAGGCCAGCCCGCCGAGCGCCCGGGCCGTGCGCCCCTGCGGAAATCCGGCGCGCATGGCGCCAAGCGTCAGGAGGCCGATGACGGCGGCGCCCAGAAGGATGCCGAAGGTTTCGACATAAAGGGTCGCGATGGTCTCGAACATGGGCGTTTTCCTCGTCTCAGTGCGGGGTGTTCTCCCTGGAGGGCGCATCGAACCAGGCTTCGATGGCCGCGCAGATGGCGTCGGGGGCATCCTCCTGTATGAAATGTCCGGCGCCATGCAGCGTCACGTCGCGATGGTCGGGAAAAAGGCTGCGAAAACGCGCCCGCTCATGCGTCTTGAAGGCGAAATCGCTGTCGCCCCAGAGGATCAGCGCCGGCTTGTCGGCAAGGGCGGGCAGGCCCTCCTGCACCTCGCGCAGAAAGGGTTCGGCCGCCGTCAGCTCGCGCGGAAAGACATGGGTCGGCCGGCGCGCGGCGCGCTGGCGGAACGGCGCGAGATACATGGCGAGCACATCGGGCGGCAGGGGATTCACCACGCCCTTCCTGAAGAAAAACCTGACCACGCCGTTGAAGGCATGGGCGCTGATGCGTCCCGGAAGACCGCCCATCAGCGCCGAGAACAGGCGCGGGCCGCGCCGATCGAGCGGCCAGGCCCATGTGTTGCCGATGATCAGCCGGTCGATCCGTCCGGGCCGCTGCCGTGCCGCCCACAGCCCGATCGGCCCGCCCCAGTCCTGCATCATCACCGATGCGCCGTCGAGATCCAGCCGGTCGATCAGTTCCAGCACCGCCCCGGCCTGTTCGCGGGCGGTGAAGCCGAAACCGCGCCCGGCGGTGGAGAACCCGAACCCCGGAAGGTCGGGCGCGATGCACCTAAAGGAACGGGAAAGCCGGGGGATGATGTTGCGATAGAGAAAGGACCACGCCGGATTGCCATGCAGCAGCAACAGGACCGGCCCGTCCCCTTCATCCAGATAGTGGACCCGGCCGCCGTCGCTGAGGGCAAGCCAGTGCGAGGTGAAGGGATAGAGCCCGGGATCTGCGGCGAAACGCCTGACCGGCCCGGTCTCTTCTGCTGTCTCATCGGGCATTGGCAACTCTTTTGGATGATTCTTGTAATCTAAAATGAAGGATGATAGTCATAATCCAAATTGTCAACACCGGAAAGGATCCCATGCCGCGCATGTCCGCTGCCGAGAAGCAGAAGAGCCATGAACGCATTCTGGACGCCGCCGCGCGCCTGTTTCGCGAACGCGGGATCGAGGCGACAAGCGTTGCCGACGTGATGCGGGAAGCGGGGCTCACCCACGGTGGTTTCTACAGGCACTTTCCTTCCAAACAGGCCCTGGTGGGCGAGGCGTTTCGCCATGCGGCCGAAGGCCTCCTTTCCACGGCCGAGACCGAGGCGGCCCCGGGCGGCCCGGCGCGCGCGGCGGCGCGGGCGCGCTATGTCGCGCGCTACCTGTCGGGCGAGCATGTGATCGATGCCGGCCACGGCTGCCCCATCGCCGCGCTCGGCGCCGATATTGCGCGCGACGGCGGCGCGGCACGGGCCGAGGCGTCCCGGACGCTGGAACGCATGGCCGCGTTTCTGGTGCCGGAGGTGGCAGGCGAGGGTGACAGGGGGCTGGCCCTGACGGCACTTCTGGTCGGAACGGTCACGCTTGCCCGGATGGCCGACAGGGCGGAGCTTTCGGCGCGCATTGTCGAGGCGGGAAGACGCGCCGCCGACATCCTCGACAAATGTCCGGACGATGGATCCGCAAAGGTCGGATGAGAGCCGGTGTCCCCGCCCCGGGGGCGGGTGGCGGGCGGAAATTCTCAAGGGTTCCGACGGCGCCGGAAATCTTCGCTGTCGGACCCGCCCTTCAAGGTCAGGTCCCGCACGGCCTCGACTTCCCAAACCGAATTCGCCGGCAGATCCGGCCGCCACGCCGGGCCATGGCGCGCACGCGGGTCGCAATGGATC
>DRPD01000025.1 GCA_011374735.1 Thermopetrobacter sp. | reverse complement strand
TCGGCGCGGGCCTTGGCGCGGGCCAGCTCGTGATTGAGGCGCAACAGCTCGGCGGTGCGTTCCTCCACCCGCCGTTCCAGCATCTCGTTGGCCTTCTGCAACGCCTGTTCGGATTTCACCCGGTCGGTGATGTCGGAGAAGGTGACCACGTGGCCGCCGTCGGGCAGTTTCGAGGCGCGCACCTCCAGCACGGTGTCGCTGTTGGCGAAGTGGACGAGCACGTTCTTGCGCGCCCCCAGCACGGCCGACAGGCGGCGTTGCAGCTCGCGTTCGGTGGGCTGCCGGCCGAGGGCGCGGCTCAACACATGGCGCAGGACATCGCCGAACGGCTCGCCGATGCTGCCCATGTCGGCCGGCAAATGCAGCAGCTGGCGGAAGCGGCGGTTCCAGCAGATGAGGTTGTGATGACGGTCGTAGACGCCGAGGCCCTGGCGCATGTGGTCGATGGCCGATTGCAGCAGGTCGCGGTTGTACTGGATGGCCGAGGAGGCGTCGTCGAGCAGCTGCAGGGTGTTGCGGCTGGCCGGCGCGTTGCGCTCCAGCAGCAGCGCCAGGATGAGCCGCGAGGAGGCGGCGCCGACGGCGGAGGCCAGCAGATGTTCGGCGTGGCGCAGCAGGTCGATGTCGGCGTCGGCGTTGGCGTCGAGGCCGCGGCGCTGGCGTCTGGCGAAGTCGGCGAAGGCGCGGGCCGTGCGCTTGTCGCCCAGATAGCGGGCGACGGCGCGTTGCAGCTCGCCGATGCGCAACGTGCCGTGGGGCACATGGGCGGCATCGCCGCCGATATCGTCGTCATGGGTGATGAAGGCCGCCGCCTGCATGCGCTCCGCCGGCGTCGGCCGGGTGAACAGGGAGACGCCGATCCAGGCCGCGACGTTGAGCCCCAGAGACCACACGGCCCCGTGAGTCAGCGGGTCGGCGGCGAGCCCGAACAGGGCGCGCGGGCGCAACCAGTCGATGCCGAACGGCCCTTCTTGCAAGATGGCGGCGGACATCCATCCGGAATCGGCGAACGAGGGCAACAGCAGGGTGTAGGCCCAGGCGATGAAGCCGGCGACGATGCCGGCGATGGCGCCCCGGGCGGTGGCGCGGCGCCACAACAGGCCGCCGATGAAGGCCGGCGCGAACTGGGCGACGGCGGCGAACGAGATCAACCCGGTCTGGGCCAGCGCCTTGGAGGCGCCGGCCATGGCGTAATAGCTGTAGGCCAGAAACAGGATGGCGGCGATGGCGAGGCGGCGGATGATGATCAGCACCCGCCCCATGTCGGCGGACGGCATGGCGGCGGCGCGGCGCGACAGCAGCAGCGGCACCACCAGGTTGTTGCAGGCCATGATCGACAGCGCCACCGTCTCGATGATGATCATGGCGGTGGCCGCCGACAGGCCGCCGATGAACACCAGAATGGCGATTTCGCCATGGCCGGCGGCCAGCGGCAGGCCCAGCACGTAGGTGTCGGCGTCGACCAGGGTGCCGAAGGTGGTCAGGCCGGCGGCGGCGATGGGCACCACGAACAGGTTGATGGCGACGAGATAGAGCGGAAAGATGAAAGCGGCTTTCCTGACATCGCCGGGGTGGGCGTTCTCCACCACCGCCACGTGGAACTGGCGCGGCAGCAGCAGGAAGGCGAACAGCGACAGCAGCGAGATGGTCACCCAGCGCGTCCAGTTGGGCGGGCCGAGGAACAGGGAGGTGACGGCCGGGTTGGTGGTCAGCTGCTCCTTCAGCGCCGCCAGGCCACCGATCTGCCAGAAGACGACGAAGACGCCGACGGCGAGGAAGGCGACGAGCTTGACGATGGATTCCACGGCCACGGCGAGGATGAGGCCGTCCTGATGCTCGGTGGCGTCGATGTGGCGGGTGCCGAACAGGATGGCGAAGCCGGCCATGGCGATGGCGACGATGAGCGCCATGTCGATGCCGGGACGGCCGGCGATCTGCGGGATCAGCGTCTCGATGGAAATCGACACCGCCTTCAGTTGCAGCGAGATGTAGGGCACCACGCCGATGATCGCCACCAGCGCCACCAGCGCGCCCAGCATGCGGTGCTTGCCATAGCGGGCGGAGATGAAGTCGGCGATGGAGGTGATGTTCTGACGCTTGGAAATCTTCACCACCTTGCCGAGCAGCGGCCAGCCCAGCGCCAGCAGCAGCACCGGCCCGATATAGACGGGCAGGAAGTCCAGCCCGGAGCGGGCCGACAGGCCGACGGAGCCGTAAAACGTCCAGGTGGTGCAATAGACGGCCAGCGACAGCGCGTAGATGAACGGGCGCGGCCGGTTGCGGCGGCCATGGCGGAAGAAGCGATCCCCCAGCGAGGCGATCAGGAACAGGGCGCCGACATAGGCCAGCGCGATGGAAAATA
>DRPD01000024.1 GCA_011374735.1 Thermopetrobacter sp. | reverse complement strand
CCTCCGGGGTCATGGACAAGGCCAAGAACATGGCTTCCGACGCCATCGACAAGGTCAAGGAAACGGCCAGGGATGCCGCCTCCGGGGCCATGGAGAAGGCCACCGAAACGGTCAAGGACGCCGCCGGCAAGGCCATGGACGCCGTGAAGAAGGTGGTGCCGGGCAACAACTGACCGCCCACCCGCTAGGCTCAGGACTCATGAATGACGTGGATGCCAGCGGCGTTGTCGCAAAATAGCGCCGAGACTTTCTTTCGCCGGCAATACCTTGAGGTTTTGACAAGAAAGAAAGGCCGGCGATATGCCGCGAAAACGCCGCCCGAAGGGGCTGGCGCAATAACCGCTGAATCAACAATAACCCTTTGCTTTTTCATTGTTTTTGCGCCAGACTGGCGCCGCGTCATTTATGAGTCCTGAGCCTGGCCCACGCTTTCAACGCCCCGGCCCCGCGCCGGGGCGTTTTTTTGTGCCTTGCCGGACATCTATCGATATGATATGAGCCGATTCAATATATACTGATTAAGTATATATTCGTTCGTCAGATTCGGGGATCCCGCATGGCCTTGAACGTCCGCACCCTGTGCCTCGCCATCCTGTCGATGCGCGACGCCACCGGCTATGAAATCCGCAAGCTGGTGACCGAAGGCGCGTTTTCCCATTTCATCGCCGCCTCCTACGGCGCCATCTATCCGGCCCTGGCCCAATTGCTGACCGACCGGCTGGTCACCATGCGCGAGGAGGAGCAGACCGGCAAACCGGCCCGCAAGGTCTATTCCATCACCGCGGCCGGCCAGCGCGCCCTGGCCGATGCCCTCGCCACTCTGCCCGGGCGCGACATCTACAAGAGCGAGTTCCTGTTGCAGATGATGTTCGCCGACCGCCTTCCGGCGCGCCAGCTGGCGGCCATCTACGACGCCTACATCGCCATGCAGGAGGCCGAACTGGCCCAACTGCAGGAAGAGAGCCGCAATATGCCGCAAACGCCGGGGGCGTGCTTCGTGCGGGACTACGGCCGGCTGATGCTGACCACGGTGCTGGACTTCCTGAAAGCCCGCCGCGACCGCCTGCTCGACGAATGCGCCCGCGCCGCTCAATCTGAGAACGAAGAGGAAGCGTCATGAAAAGCTCCCATCGCTGGGCCCTGCTGTTCGCCCTCATCGCCGTCGTCTGGATCGCGTCGGGACGGCTGCTCCCCTCGCCCGGCGCCGCGCCCGGGACGCAGCGCGCCGAAACCAGCCGGCAACAGGCCCCCCTCACCGTGGAGGTGATCCCGGTGCGCGTCACGGCGCGCCCGGCCCGCCTCGCCCTGCCCGGCCACGCGGAGGCGACCGCCGTCGTCAACGTGGCGGCGCGCACCGGCGGCATCGTCGAAGCCACGCCCAGGCCCGAAGGCGCGACGGTGAAGAAGGGTGACGTCCTGTGCCGCCTCGATGCCGGCGCCCGCGGCGCCCAGCTGGAAGCGGCGCGGGCGGCGCTGGCCAGCGCCCGGCGCGATTACGACGCCGCCTTGAAGTTGTTCCGCAAGGGCCACGCCACCAAGGCCCGGCTGCAGCAACTGAAGGCCCGTGTGGACGAAGCGGCGGCCCGGGTGAAGCAATTGAAACTGGACATCGCCCACACCCGGGTGCTGGCCCCCATCGACGGGGTGCTGGCCACCCAGGTGGCGAAAGTGGGCGACCTGCTCTCCCCCGGCCGCCCGTGCGCGCAACTGGTGAAGCTCGATCCGCTGAAGGTGGTGACCCGGGCCTCCGAGGTGGAAATCCGGCGCATCCGGCCCGGCGCCCCGGCCACGGCGCGGCTGGTCACCGGCCAGCGGCTGTCCGGCCGCATCACCTACATCTCGCCGCGCGGCGATCCGGCCACCCATACCTTCCGCGTCGAGATGCAGGCCCCCAACCCGCAAGCCGCGCCCGCCCAGGTATCGGCCCGGATGACCATCACCCTGCCGCCGCGCCCGGCCGCCCGGCTGCCGCTGGCCGCCATCGTGCTGGCCGATGACGGCCGCCTCGGCGTGCGCGTCGTGAACAAGGACGATACGGTGGCCTTCGTGCCGGTGAAGGTGCTGGACGAAACCCGCCAGGGCGCTTCGGTGGCCGGCCTGAAGGATGGCATGCGGGTGATCGTCACCGGCCAGCATTACGTGCTGGCCGGGCAGAAGGTGAAGGCCGTGCCATTCAGCGGGCCACGGGACGACCGCTCATGAACGCCTGGCTGCAAGCGATCCTGCAACGCCACAAGGTGGTGCTGGCGGTGCTGCTGGCGCTGCTGGCCAGCGGCATCGCGTCTTACATCTCCATCCCCAAGGAAGCGCGGCCGGACATTCAGGTGCCGGTGTTCCTGATCACCGTGCCGCTGCCCGGCGTGTCGCCGGAAGACGCCGAACGGCTGCTGGTGCGGCCGATGGAAAAGGAACTGCGGCGCATCGCCGGCCTGAAGGAGCTGACCTCCATCGCCGGACAGGGCAACGCCACGCTGCTGTTGGAGTTCGAGCCGGAAGTGGATGTGGACGAGGCGGCCCGCAAGGTGCGCCAGAAGGTGGATCTGGCCAGGCCGGAACTGCCCGAGGACGCCCTGGAGCCGGTGGTCAACGAGGTCAACTTCGCGCTGTTCCCGACCATGATGGTGGTCATTTCCGGCCATGTGCCGCAACGCACCTTGCGCACCCACGCCAAGCGCCTGCAACGCGAGTTGGAGACGCTGCCCGGCGTGCTGGAAGCGCGCATCTCCGGGGCCCGCGAGGAGCTCCTGGAGGTCATCATCGACGAAGTGAAGATGCTCGCCTACGGCGTCACCCACCAGGACCTGATCAACGCCGTGCGCGGCCACAACCAGCTGGTGGCGGCCGGATCGCTGACCGCCGGCGGCGGCTCCTTCACCATCAAGGTGCCGGCCAGCTTCCGCTCCTGGCGCGACGTGCGCAACCTGCCGGTGAAGAGCCGCGGCGGCGCGGTCATCACCCTTGCCGACGTGGCGTCCATCCGCCGCACCTTCAAGGAGCGCGCAAGCCATGCCTATTTCAACGGCCGCCCGTCCATCACCATCGAGATAGTCAAGCGCGTCGGCGCCAACATCATCGCCGTCAACGACGCGGTGCGCGACAGGACGCGACAGGCGACGAAGAGCTGGCCGGCGGCGCTGCACGTCGGTTTCGTGTTCGACGAATCGAAACGCATCGGCGAGGTGCTGGTCTCGTTGCAGAACTCGGTGCTGACGGCGATCGTGCTGGTCATGGTCATCGTCGTCGCCGCCCTGGGCGTGCGTTCCGGGCTGCTGGTCGGCCTGGCCATTCCGGCCTCGTTCCTGACCGCCTTCGCCATCATGGCCCTGCTGGGCAAGACCATGAACAACATGATGCTGTTCGGGCTGGTGCTGACCGTCGGCATGCTGGTCGACGCCGCCATCGTCATCGTCGAATACGCCGACCGCAAGATGGCCGAGGGGCTTGACGCCCGCGCCGCCTACATGGCCGCCGCCCAACGCATGTTCGCGCCGGTGGCGGCCTCCACGGCGACCACCCTGGCCGCCTTCCTGCCCTTGCTGTTCTGGCCCGGGATCATGGGCAAGTTCATGTCCAACCTGCCGGTCACGGTGGTCATCGTGCTGTCCGCCTCATTGCTGGTGGCGATGGTGTTCCTGCCCGTCGTCGGCGGCTATCTGGGCCGGCGGCCGAAGGACGCGGTGGACGACGTGGCGGACATCTCCGGCGCCGCGGTCGAGGTGCGCAAGTTGAAGGGGGTCACCGGCGCCTACGCACGCCTGCTGGCGGCGATGATCCGGCGGCCGCTCCTGGTGCTGATCGGCGCGGCGCTGCTGATCGGCCTCATCATCGTCGCCTATGGCAAGTTCAACCGCGGCGTGGAGTTCTTCGTTGCCCACGAGCCGGATCGCGCCTTCGTCTATGTCCGGGCCCGGGGCAACCTGACGGTGGCGGAGAAGAACCGGCTGGTGACGGCGGTGCAGCGCCAGGTGCTGGCGGTGGACGGCGTGGACGACGTCATCACCCTGGCCGGCAGCGCCGGCAATTCCGGCATCGGCTCCGGCGCCGGCGTCGATCAGCCGCGCGACGCCATCGGCCGCATCACCCTGACCCTGAAGCCGCCGGCCGAGCGCAAGCCCGGCGATGAAGTGCTGGCCGACATCCGCCGCGCCGCCGCGTCCGTGCCCGGCGTGCTGGTGGAGGTGCGCAAGTTCGAGGAAGGCCCGCCCACCGGCAAGGACATCCGCCTGCAGGTGAAGGCCGACACGCCGGAGAAGGCCCACGCCGCCGCCGCCAGGGTGCGCCGGCATCTGGAAAAAGAGGTGAAGGGCCTGCGCGACATCGAGGACGAGAACCCCCTGCCCGGCGCCGAATGGGTGCTGACGATCGACCGCGAGGAAACGGGGCGCTACGGGGCCAATGTGCCGGCCCTGGGGGCCATGGTGCAACTGGTCACCAACGGCGTGAAGATCGGCTCCTACCGCCCCGGCGGCTCCGACGACGAGGTGGAGATCCGGGTGCGCCTGCCCGAAGGCGAGCGCCATCTGGGCAAACTCGATCACCTGCGCCTGCTGACCCCGTTCGGCCTGGTGCCGGTCAGCAATTTCGTGCACCGCGAGATCCGCCACCGGGTGGACACCATCACCCGCAAGGACGGCCTGTATTCCATCTACGTGAAGGCCAACGTCCAAAAGGGCGTGGATCCCAACCTCAAGGTGCGCGAGATCGGCCAGTGGCTGAAGGCCCGGGCCTGGCCCGATGGCGTCACCTTCCGCTTCCGCGGCGCCGACGAGGAACAGCGCAAGTCCGCCGCCTTCCTCACCAGGGCGATGATCGCCGCCATCTTCATCATGTTCCTGATCCTGCTCATCCAGTTCAACAGCGTCTGGCACGTGCTGCTGACGCTCTCCACGCTGGTGCTGTCCATGGCCGGGGTGCTGCTCGGCATGCTGGTGTTCGGCCAGAAGTTCTCGGTGCTGATGAGCGGCACCGGGGTGGTGGCGCTGGCCGGCATCGTGGTCAACAACGCCATCGTGCTGATCGACACCTATCACATCAACCTGCGCCGCGGTCTTCAGCCGCGCCGCGCCGCGCTGATCTCGGCCGTGCAACGCTTCCGGCCGGTGATGCTGACCACCATCACCACCATCTTCGGGCTGGTGCCGATGATCTACGAGTTGAACGTCAACTGGTTCTCCCGCGAAGTCGGCATCGGCAGCATCATCTCCTCCTGGTGGGTGCAGCTGGCCACCACCATCGTCTCCGGCCTCGCCTTCGCCACCTTGCTGACCCTGGTGCTGACCCCGGTGCTGCTGGCCGCCCCCAGCGTGTGGCGCGACCACTGGCGCAAGCGGCCGGCCGAAGGCGAAACGCCGCCGCCGGAGAAGAGCAAGAAGAAGAAGGCCGAGACGGCCGAACCGCCCGCCACCGTGCCCGACGCCGCGCAATGAGAAATGATATGGCGAGCCGTCGCGCCCGTCGGGATTCGCCAAATCGGGCTTGAGCCGTCCCGCGCCCCTCCCGACCACCCGGAGAACAGGCGAGTGGTCGGGCGAGGCACGGAACTGACGAAACGCTTTCGCGCCAGGCAACACGTCGTGACGTGGTTTGGTGTGTGGGGTGAGCTTGGCTTTTCATGGGATTTCGCGAGTCCCTGCTGACGCGGGGCAGTGTCCAAGGAAAAATTGAGCGCACATGAAATTCCTCTGGAATCGTGGCGGCTTGAAGTGTTTTTCCGATGCCGGGGCTTGTTTTCCATTGCTGCCCAAAACCGTCATGCCCGCGTAAGCGCAGTGGTGTCCAGGGAAAAACGGTCACATTCGAAATCCCGGCGTAAAAACAGCAAATTGCAGCGCAATCCCGGCGCTGGGGCTTGATTTTCTTTCCATCAAAACACGTCATGCCCGCGTAAGCGGGCATCCATGCGGCATCTCGGCAGGATGATGGCCTTTCGACAGAAGCACTTGATGTGCCAAATATTTTTCCGCGCCACCCCGGTTTGTTGAAAAGCAGCATGGGCTCCCGCTTATCAAGGGAGCGACGAAAGATGACGTGGGAGTGATGGCATTGAGAGATATTCCTTGGACACCATTGGGCTGACGCGGGGTTCGCAACATCGGACTCCACCGTCCCGCTGCTATGTTATCGCTCACGG
>DRPD01000023.1 GCA_011374735.1 Thermopetrobacter sp. | reverse complement strand
GATGCGGCGCAGCGGGGTCAGCGACAGGCCGACGATGACGGCGGGCCGGTCATTCTCCTTGCGGATGTCGAACGCCAGCCCCTTCGGGTCGAGCGACAGACAAAGGCGATAGGGGCCCGGTTCATGGCCGATGGCGGAAAAGCGGTTCTCGTGCAGCAGGTCATAGATCGCCACCTGGCGCTCGTGGGCCACTTCCGGGGTGGGGCCGCGGGCCAGATGGTCGTCCAGCTCGATGGCGAGCAGGCGCTCGGTGTCCGCCCAGTCGCCCGCATCCGTCATCGCTTCAATCCCTGCCGTTCAGCCGCCGGCGCACCGATCGCGCGTGGGCCTCAAGCCCCTCCACCTCCGCCAGGGTGACGGCGGCCGGGCCGATGGCGGCCAGCGCTTCCAGGGCGCAGCCGAGGATGGTGGTGCGCTTCATGAAATGCAGCACGTTCAGCCCCGACGAAAAGCGGGCCGAACGAGAGGTGGGCAGCACGTGGTTGGGGCCGCCCACGTAGTCGCCGACGGCTTCCGGCGTGTGATGGCCCAGAAAGATCGCCCCGGCGTGGCGCACCTTCTTAAGCAGCGCGTCCGGGTCGGCCACCGCCAGTTCCAGATGCTCCGGCGCGAAGCGCTCGGAGATGGCGCAGGCGGCGTCGAGATCGGGCACGGTGATGATGGCGCCGTGGTTCTCCCACGCCGCGGCGGCGATGGCGCGGCGCGGCAGGGTTTCCAGCTGGCGCGCCACTTCCCGCGCCACCTCTCCGGCCAGTTCGGCGGAGGGCGTGACGAGCACCGATTGCGCCACCTCGTCGTGTTCCGCCTGGGCCAGCAGGTCGGCGGCCAGCCACGCGGGATCGGCGCTGTCATCGGCGATGACGAGCACCTCCGACGGCCCGGCGATCATGTCGATGCCGACGGCGCCGAACACCTGCCGCTTGGCCTCCGCCACATACGCGTTGCCCGGCCCGACGATGACATCCACCGGGGCGATGCTCTTGGTGCCATAGGCCAGCGCGGCGATGGCCTGCGCGCCGCCGATGCGCCAGATCTCGTCGACGCCGGCCAGATCGGCGGCGGCGAGCACCAGATCGTTCAGCCTTCCTTCCGGCGTCGGCACGGCCATGACCAGCCGGGAGACGCCGGCCACCTTGGCCGGAATGGCGTTCATCAGCACCGAAGAGGGATAGGCGGCCAGCCCGCCCGGCACGTAAAGCCCCGCCGCGTCCACCGGGGTGAAGCGGTGGCCCATGCGCACCCCCGCCTCGTCGGTGAACATGGCGTCTTCGGGCAGCTGGCGCTGGTGATAGGCGCGGATGCGATCGGCGGCGAGGCGCAACGCCGCCATGACGGTATCGTCGATGCGCGCGACGGCCTGTGCCACCTCGTCCCGCGTCACTTTCAGGCCGGTGGCGGCGACGTCGAAGCGGTCGAATTTCTCCGTCAGTTCAATGAGCGCCGCATCGCCCTCCTCGCGCACCCGGCGGATGATGGCGGCGACATCGGCCGCGACGTCGGCCTCGGCCCCGCGGCGGGCGTTGATCAGCGCATCGAGACGAGCGGCGAAGTCATGATCGGTGTGGTGCAGCAGGTGCGGCATGGGGTCTGATCCCTGTTGCTGGCGCTGGCGTCACATATAACGGCACGGCGCAGTGCAGGCCAGATTCAGTCGTCGATGTCATGACGGGGCACGGCGCGGGCCGGCCAGATGCGGCCCAGATCCTCCATCCAGGCCTCGATGCATTCCACCTCCAGCCGCACGCAGCCGTCGCCGGAGAAGACCAGATCGATGTGGCCGCCCGGCGGCTCATCGGCCGGCGTGAAGGTAATGGCCAGCAAGGAGAGCACGCCGTCCTTCGCCCGCTGGCGGATGTTGCGGGCCTTCACCGACAGCACCCGCTCGAAGTGCAGCCCCGTCCGGCTGCGCAGGGGCTTGTCGTTCGCGCCGCGCCGGGCGGAGAGCCATTCGAAACGGTTGGCGACGAGCGCGAAGCGGGCCTTCCGCGGCAGGAAGGTCATGTCGCCCACCTTCAGCACCGCATCCTGCATGTGGGCGGAGATGACCTCCAGATCCTCCGCGTCCATGGCGGCCAGTTTCAGCAGTTCCATCGGCCCGGTTCTCCCGCCCTCATGCAGATCGTCCGTTCTTCCATATAGGCTCAGCCGCTGACCCGTTCCACATCGGCGCCGACGGCGGACAGCTTGTGCTCCAGCGCCTCGAAGCCGCGGTCGAGATGATAGACGCGATTCAGCTCCGTCTCGCCTTGAGCGGCCAGCGCGGCGATGACCAGCGACACGGAGGCGCGCAGGTCGGTGGCCATGACCGGCGCGCCGATCAGCCTGTCCACGCCGCGCACGTGGGCGGTGTCGCCGCTGAGCGTGATGTCGGCGCCCAGCCGCACCAGCTCCTGCACGTGCATGAAGCGGTTCTCGAAGATGGTTTCGCGGATCGTGGAGACACCGCCGGCCATCGTCAGCAGAGCCATGACCTGGGCCTGCAAATCGGTGGGAAAGCCGGGATGGGGCCGGGTTTCCACGAACACCGGGTTGAGGCCGTCGCCGTTGCGCCTGACGCGCAAGCCCCCCTGTTCCTCGCGCACCGCCACGCCGGCCTCGTCCATCACCCGGATGAAGGCGCGCAGGTGCTCCGCCTCGGCCCCCTTCAACAGCACCTCGCCGCCGGTCATGGCGGCGGCCATGGCGTAGGTGCCGGCCTCGATGCGATCGGCCACCACCCGGTGGCTGGCGCCATGCAGGCGATCCACCCCCTGAATGCGCAAGGTGGAGGTGCCGATGCCCTCGATCTTCGCGCCCATGCTCACCAGACAACGCGCGACGTCGGCCACTTCCGGCTCGCGGGCCGCGTTCTCGATCACCGTCTCGCCATTGGCCAGGGTGGCGGCCATCATCACCACGTGGGTGGCGCCCACCGACACCTTGGGGAAGGTGATGCGCGCGCCCTTCAACCCGCCCGGGGCGCGGGCCACCACGTAGCCGCCCTCGATGTCGATCTCCGCGCCCATCTCGCGCATCGCTTCGAGATAGAAATCCACCGGCCGGGTGCCGATGGCGCAGCCGCCGGGCAGCGACACCCGCGCCTCGTGACAGCGCGCCAGCAGCGGGCCCAGCACCCAGAAGCTGGCGCGCATGGTGGACACCAGCTCATAGGGCGCGGTGGTATCGACGATGTCCTCCGCGTGCACGCGCACGGTGTCGCCGCTGAGCATGGTCTCGCCGGAACGCTTGCCGCGCTTGGTGATATCGGCGCCATGATTGCGCAGGATGCGGTTGAGCTGCGAGACGTCGGCCAGCCGCGGCACGTTGGACAATTCCAGCACCTCGTCGGTGAGCAGGCCGGCGATGAGCAGCGGCAGGGCGGCGTTCTTGGCCCCGGAGATGGGGATCTCGCCGTTCAGACGATTGCCGCCGCGGATCAGGATGCGATCCATGAGTGCACCAACGCCCCCTGTTTCAGTGTTTTCGTTGCGGCCGCCGTTTGCGCCGCTTCAGGTTTTCGCGCAAGGCGCGGGCCAGCGCCTCCTTGTCCGGCCTGGCCGGCTTTCGCTTGCCATTGGCGCCTTTTCGCCCCGTGCTCATGGGCCTGTAGATGGCACGCCGCGGCACATCGGGCAAGGGCCTTGCAAAGCCCGGCGTTTCGCGCCATAAGGCCGACGAGTCACCCCCCTTCACGCTGCCGTAGCTCAGGGGTAGAGCACTCCCTTGGTAAGGGAGAGGTCGAGTGTTCAATTCACTCCGGCAGCACCACTTTTCTCGCTCACGGCAAGTGCGCTTCGCGCACGCCTCCGCGGGGGCGGCCTGACCGGCCGGCGCGCGGTCGCGCGCTGTCGAGGCAAAAACCTTGCGGTCTTCGCCTCTCCGGTTCTTCGTGACGGGATGCTGGTATCGGGGCGGCCCGGTGCCCGTGCCATGCCTTGTATCGCTCACGGCAAG
>DRPD01000022.1 GCA_011374735.1 Thermopetrobacter sp. | reverse complement strand
TTGCTCTCCTTCCTTCGCTACAGCCGTTTGCGCTTCGCCCGTTGGCCGCTCTCAGCTCTGATCGACGGGCGTTTTCTTCAAACCATCGAGTTGCGGATCCTCGACGACGGGGCCGCCGGCCTCGATCTCCTCCGCCGTGGCATCGCGCACGTTGAGCACCTTCAGGGTGAAGATCACGGTGCGGCCGCACAGCGGGTTGTTGCCGTCGACGGTCAGCGTCTCGTCGTCCATGTGGGTGACGATGAACTCCCGCGCCTCGCCCTTGCCGTTCTCCATGACGATGCGGGTGCCCAGCTTGCGGTATTCCTCCGGCACGTTGTCGATGCGGTCGGTGAACACCAGACCTTCATCACGCGGGCCGAAGATGCGGGTGCAATCCACCTCCACGGAAATCTCGTCGCCGGCCTTTCGGCCTTCCAGCTCCTTCAGCACCTCCGGGGCCAGATTGTCGTTGCGGCCATGGACATAGCCCAGCGCATAGTCGATGCCGCCCAGATCCTTGCCCGTGTCCCTGTCGGTCAGGCGGTAGGTGAGCTCGACGAACTTGTCGGTCGCGATGCGCTCCGTCATGACTCTTGCGCCCTCAAAACACCGAAGCGCCGAAGATGCGCACTTCGCCCTGTTCATAGCCCAGCACCAGGCGGCCCAGCCACTCGCCCTCCTTCTTCGTGCTGCGCTGCCTGAACAGCACGGTGACGTGCTGGCCGCGACGAATGATGCCCAGAAACTCCGGATCGGGCGCCAGGGAGCGGGCCAGCTCGCTGTTGGCGAACTGATGCCCGGCCTCGACCATGTTCAGGCCATGCAGAAGGGAGTGCGAGAAGTGGCGGGAGAACTCGCCGATGTCGCCGTCATTGGAGGACTTGATCAGATGATCCCACAGCGGACGGGCGATTTCGAGAATCTCCTCGTCCGACACCCCGGTGATGTTCATCTGATCAGCCTGCTTGTCGTTCTGGTTGTCGGCGAGCATCGTTGCGGCTCCGGTTCTTCACGTGAAAGAGACAAATCAATCAACGGCCCGGACAGAAGCCCGCGGGCGGGCTTCTGTCCGGCATTGGCGTTCGGTTCACCCGCTTCCGTCAGGAAGCCTTCTTCTTCTTCGCGGCGGTCTTCTTGCCGCCGGCGGCGCCCCGCTGCTTCTTCTCTTCGTCGCCGAAGATGTGATACAGCGGCGCCTTCTCCATGGTGTATTCGCCGGTTTCCGGATCGCGGCGCGAGACGGTCAGAACGTGCCAGTTCTTGTCGTCCAGCTTCATGTAGTCACCGCGATAGTAGTAGCCCGGCCAGCGCGTCTCCTTGCGGAACAGGGTGTGATGCATCACCGATTCCGAGGTGAGATGGCGATGCCTCAGCTCCCAGCAACGCAGCAGCTCGTGCAGGTCGGCGGCGGCCAGCTTCTCCAGATCCTCTTCCATGATCTTGAGCTTCTTCAGGCCGATGTTGAGCAGCTTCTCGTTGGTCATGTAGTTGACCCCGAAGCCGCCGCAATACTCGTCCATCAGCTTCTGCAGACGGTCGAGGCCCTGGCGCGGGTTGATGTAGCTGGGGCTGACCGTGCCGGCGACGATCTCGTTGCGGTAGATCTTGTAACGCTCCAGCGGCGCGTAGATCTGCTCGCGGCGCTTCTCGATCTGCTGCTCGGAGACGCGGATGCCCTCCGCCTTGCCGTCGTCGATATACTGACAGGCGGCCTTGGCGGCCAGGCGACCCTCGGTGAAGGAGCCCGACGAGAAGGCGTGCGGCGTGCCGCCCGCCGCGTCGCCGGCACCGAACAGGCCGTGCACCGTGGTCATGCGGTTGTAGCCCCAGAAATACTCCGGCGGCGAGACGTCCTCGGGCCCCGACACCCAGGCGCCGGAGGCGGTGGCGTGCGAACCCATGACATAGGGCTCCGACGTGGTCAGTTCCGGGTTCTCGTTCTTCGGATCGACGTCGGTGGCGGCCCACAGAACGGCCTGGCCGACGGTCATGCCGAGGAAGTTCTCCCAGCCCACCTCTTCCAGATGCGGATCCTGGAAGGAATGCATGGTGACCATGTGGATCGGGCCGCGGCCGGCGTTGACCTCGTTGATCAGCGCGTGGTTGCGCAGACAGGTCGGGATCGGCCGGTGGGTGCGGTGGGACTTCTCGGGGTCGAGATACTCCTTGCCCACCATCTTCTGCAGCTCCGGGAACCACTTGGATTCGTATTCCTCGCCATAGGCGTTCTGGGTGTAGGTCTTCAGGTGCAGGAAGTAGGCGCCCACCGGACCGTAGCCGTCCTTGAAGCGGGCCAGCACGATGCGGTTCTCCATCTGGGTCATCTTGGCGCCGGCCTCGATCAGCAGACCATAGGCGGAGCCGGACGACCACGGCGCATACCACACGCGGCCGGCACCCTCGCCGACGGAACGCGGCTTGAAGATGTTCGAAGCGCCACCGGCCGCGACGATCACCGTCTTCGCCTTGAAGACGTGGAAGTTGCCGGTGCGGACGTTGAAGCCGACGGCGCCGGCGACGCGGTTCTCCTTGGCCTCGTCCATCAGCAGGTGGGTGACGCAGATGCGGTTGTAGACCTTGTCGGCGGACTTCTTGGCGGCCTCGGCGACGATCGGCTTGTAGCTCTCGCCGTGGATCATGATCTGCCAGCGGCCCTCACGCTGATAGGCGCCGGTCTCCGGGTCGCGCATCAGCGGCAGACCCCACTCCTCGAACTGGTGCACCGCGGAATCCACGTGGCGCGCCATGTCGAACAGCAGATCCTCGCGCACGATGCCCATCAGGTCGATACGGGCGTAGCGGACGTGATCCTCGGGGTTGTTCTCGCCGAAGCGGGTACCCATGTAGCAGTTGATCG
>DRPD01000021.1 GCA_011374735.1 Thermopetrobacter sp. | reverse complement strand
GATCGCCCCGTTGCGCCGCCCTTCGCGCTCATGCTCCGGCTCCACGTGAATGGAGGCGTGCACGTCTTCGTCGAACGCCGCCTCCAGCCCCGTCTCGATGCGATCGCAAATGGCGTGCGCGGCGTTCACCGTCATGTCCGCCGGCACCACCAGATGAAAATCCACGAACAGCGCGCTGCCGGCCCGGCGCGCCTTCAGGTCGTGCATCTCGATGGCCCCTTTCGCATGCGCGGCGATCACGTTGCGCAGCTTTTTCATGGTCTCTTCGTCCGGCGCCGCATCCATCAATCCGTCGGTGGAGGCCTTCACCAGCTTGAAGCCGGAAAACAGGATATGCGCCGCCATGGCCATGGCCAGCAGCGGATCGAGCAGATAGAAGCCGGTAACGGCGGCCAGGAACACCCCGCCCAGCACCCCGATGGAGGTATAGACATCGGCCCACAGGTGATGCCCGTCCGCCTCCAGCGCCGGCGAGGCGAGCTTGCGCCCGGAACGGATCAGCCAGCTGCCCCAGGCGGCATTGATGACCCCGGCCGCCACGTTGACCAGCAGGCCCGGATCGTCCCAGTCGATGGCCCGTGGCGCGAACAGCACCGGCCACGCCTCTCGGAAGATGAAGAAGGCGGCCAGCATGATCATCGCGCCTTCGAAGGCGGCGGAGAAGTATTCCGCCTTGTGATGCCCATAGGGGTGTTCGGCGTCCGGCGGCTGGGCCGCGTAATGGATCGCCGCCAGCGCCCCGATCGCGGCGGCCACGTTGACGATGCTCTCCAGCGCGTCGGAATACAGCGCCACCGAGCCGGTCATCAGCCACGCGACGTATTTCAACGCGAAGACCGCCACCCCCACGACGATGGAGACGGCGGCGATTTTCGTCGCCCTGTTCATGACGGGGGTTTTACGCCACCGGACGGCGGCGGGCAATCACACTTTGCAGGCGATGGGAAAAGGCACCCGCACACATCATTCAGGGGCGATAATCACGTGGATCAAGGCAGCTGTTGTAAAGCGTTTCATCAATCCTGATCCAGTCCGTCTTGTCGATGCCCCGGTTCAACGAAAGCAATGGCTCTCTTCGCGTCCGGCTCCCGCATCCCCCTCTCCAAAAAATAACCCCGCCGGGGGCCTTGCGGCAATGTCCGGCGGGGAGCAAATGATGAGTTACATATATAACGGACGTCTTAACAAATCAACATCATCAGCGCGTCTTCGCCGGGAGGGTGGCCGGCAGCGGATCGTCGGTCACCACCGCCGGGCCGGCCTTGTCCAGATCGCGGTCGTCCTCGAACTCGTGGCCCAGCAGCACCGCCGTGGACACCGCCGCGCCGCCGAAGGTGACGGCGAAGCCGCCGAACAGCAGGAACAGCGCCGGCCCGGCCAGCCGCGAATGGCCGATCAGCGAGCCGAGCCCGCCGACGTCGGCCCACAACAGCGCCCCCAAGAGCGCCCAGCCAAAGCCGATGCCCAGTGCGGCGTTGCGCACCATGAACCGCACCAGTTTCGGCAGCGTCTTCCATGTCCTGACGATCATCGCCACACCTCCCTTTGCGTTGCGGCTCCATGATGCACTTCCTTGTTCGCCCCGGCAAGGGGACAAATCGTCCTCGGTTGGCCCGGCCCACCGGTTCCGGTATGCTCGCAAACCAGCGGCAACCGGGGAAAGGCGCGCCATGCCGGACTGCGATCTGCTCATCCGCAACGCCACCGTCATCGACGGCACCGGCGCGGCGCGCCAGACCGCCGAAGTCGCCATCCGCGGCGATCGCATCGCCGCCGTCGGAAAGCTGGGTAACGCCAGCGCCGCGGAAGAGATCGACGCCGCCGGGCTGGCGCTGGCGCCGGGCTTCATCGACACCCACGCCCATGACGATCTGGCGCTGCTGAACACCCCGCTGATGGAGCCCAAGATCAGCCAGGGCGTGACCTGCGTCATCAACGGCAATTGCGGGTTGAGCATCGCGCCATTGCCGACGCCGAAGGCGCCGCCCGCGCCGCTCGATCTGTTGAGCCCCGACGCCGCCGACTTCTTCCCCTCCGTCGCCGCCTGTTTCGCCGCCCGCGAGGCCCGCCCCGCGGCCCTCAACAGCGCCCAGCTCGTCGGCCACACCACCTTGCGCCTCGCCCACATGGACGATCTGGACAGGCCGGCCAGCGAACGCGAAATCGCCGCCATGCGCGCCAGCCTTGAAACGGCATTGCAGGAGGGCGCCATCGGGCTGTCCACCGGCACCTACTATCCTCCGGCCGCCGCCGCGCCCACCGAGGAGGTCATCGCCCTGGCCGAAGCGCTGCGCTGCCACGGCGGCATCCATGCCACCCACATGCGCGACGAGGCCGACGGCGTTCTCGACGCCATCGAGGAAACCGGCCGCATCGGCCGCGCCGCGGGCGTGCCCTGCGTCATCTCCCATCACAAGTGCAACGGGCTGGCCAATCACGGCCGTTCCGTCGAGACCCTGGCCCTGATCGACCGGCTCGCCGAGACGCAGGAGCTGGGGCTGGACGCCTACCCCTATGCCGCCAGCTCCACCACCTTGAGCATCGACAAGGTGAAGGCCGCCAGCCGCACCATCGTCAGCTGGTCGCGGCCTCATCCCGAACACGCCGGGCGCGATCTCGACGACGTGGCGCAAGAGATGGGCGTCTCCATCGAGGCGGCCGTCGCCGCCCTGTCGCCGGCCGGCGGCATCTTCTTCTCCATGGCCGAGGAGGACGTGCGCCGCATTCTCGCCCATGAGCGCACCATGATCGGCTCCGACGGCCTGCCGGCCGACCCCCATCCGCACCCGCGCCTGTGGGGCGCCTTCGCCCGCGTGTTGGGCCATTACGCCCGCGACGAGGGGCTGTTTTCGCTGGAGGAAGCGGTGCGCAAGATGACGGCGCTGCCCGCCGCCCGCTATGGGCTCACCGGGCGCGGCCGCGTTCACGAAGGATATTTCGCCGATCTGGTGCTGTTCGACCCCGCCACCATCGCCGACGCCGCCACCTACGACGCCCCGGCCGCTCCGGCGCGCGGCATCGAAATGGTGATCGTCAACGGCCAGCCGGTGTGGCGCGACGGCGCCCCCACCGGCCGCACCCCCGGCCGCGTCCTGAAGAACGCCGCCACGCACGCGCTTTGAAAACATATCAGCGATTTGCTATGTGTCCGCCCGCACCACGACCATCAGGGATGACACCGCATGTCCGCTTCCTATCCCCGCATCATCACCACCCCGCACCCGGAGCTGCCGCTTCAGGTGCCGGAGGGCTTAAGCCCCGTGGAGTTCTTCAACTCGCCGG
>DRPD01000020.1 GCA_011374735.1 Thermopetrobacter sp. | reverse complement strand
CCGGCGGTGACATGGCCGAGAGGCAATTGCGCGAGCTGGCGGATCGTCTGGCCCACGGCGTGCGGCGCATCGCCATGCCGCGGCTGCCCGGCGCCGGCGATGCGGCCGCCATCAAGGCGGTGCGCACCCATGCCCGTGAGCGCGGCTTTCATGTCGCGCACGGCCACGGCGCCAAGGGCGGCCTGTATGCCCGCCTGCTGCCCGCCCGCACGGCGGCGCGCATCTACACCGCCCACGGCGGCTCCCTGCATTACCAGTGGCGTTCGCCGTCCGGCGCGCTGTTTCTCGCCACCGAGCGGCTGCTGCTTGCGCGCACCGACGGCCTCGTCTTCGTGTGCGATTACGAGCGCGCCGCCTTCGCCGACAGGATCGGCCGCTTCAGCGGCCCGCAGGTGGTGGCGCACAACGGCCTGCCGGAAGAGGAATTCGCCCCCGTGCCGCTGCGCGACGACGCCGCGGAGGTGCTGTTCATCGGCGAAATGCGCCTGCTGAAGGGCGTGGACGTGCTGCTGGCCGCGCTGGCCCTGCTGCACGCGCAAGGGAGCACGGTGCGCGCCGTGCTGGTGGGCGACGGGCCGGACAGGGCGCGCTTCCAGGAACAGGCGCGGCAACTGGGCCTGAACGATCATGTCCTCTTTCCCGGCCCCATGCCCGCGAGAGAGGCCTTCGCCCTGGGCCGCGTGATGGTGGTGCCGTCGCGCGCCGAATCCTTTCCTTACGTGGTGCTGGAGGCCCTGGCCGCCGGCAAGCCGGTGATCGCCTCCGATATCGGCGGCATTCCGGAAATGTTGGCCCGGGAACATCTCGTGCCGCCGGGCGACGCGCCGCGCCTGGCCGAGGCGCTGGCCGTGGCGTTGCGACAGGCGGATGACGATGAGCGAACCATGGCCCGCATCGCCGCCATGCGGGAGCGCTTCGCCCTCGCCCGCATGGCCGATCGCATCACCGGGTTCTACCACACGGCCCTCACAAAACGTGGCGCAGCCGCGCCTGACGCAGCTTGACGCGCAACACCTCTGCATCAATGGCCGGCGAGATGCAATCGGCCGCCCCCGCCACCACCATCCGCCCCAGCTGCATCGCGTCGGGCGCATCGGCCAGCGCGAACACCGTGCACCGCTCGCGCCCCGGCAGCCGCGCCAGCCGCCGCAGCAAGTCAAGCCCGGGATCACCATCGGCGGCCACCAGCATCAGCCGTGGCATGCGCCGGCGGCAGGCCGCCAGCGCCGCTTGCGCATCGGCCACCACTTGCACCCGCCAGCCGGCGCCGCGCAACAGCCCGCACAGGCGCCGCAAGCGCCGCTGCCGGCCAGCCGGCGCCACGATCAGGCAAGGTTCGGCTCCCTCGGTTGTGCGCGTATCGTCCCGTCTTTGCATCATCGCCAGCATGTGACCTCTCCTTGGCAATCCCGGCGGCGGCCATTCGGCCCCGTGCCGCCATCGCGCCGCCCGGCTCATGTCGGAGTCGTGTGGGGTGGAAGGTTAATGACTTCTTAATCGCCGGCGCGGAGTCGGATTTCCGACAGTTTATTATTATGCATCATATGGTTATGGGCGCCCCGAAGACGGCCGTCTCAACCGCGCCCGGCGTCGTTCGAGGCGTTTCCGCATCAATCGGCGCGACTCACCGGCGGATTCGTTTTGTTCCCGTTGTGGACTCCGTTTCTTCCCACCCCCTTTTCTTTGCCGCCACCAGCGCCTAAAAGATGCCCGGGCGATTTCGATATCGGCCCCCGCCCACCAGCCAGCTGTGGCGGCGCGGTCTCATTTCATCACGTCTTTGAGGTATTCGGCACATGCGATCTCTCTTGTTCGTTCCGGCCGACGACGACGCCAAGATCGACGAGGCGCTCAACTGCGGCGCCGACGCCGTCATTCTCGATCTGGAGGATTCCGTGGCCGCGGAGAACAAGCCCCGGGCCCGCGAGGCGGTGCGGGCCCTGTTGCGCGGCGCCGGCGATGACGAAGGCCCGGAGCTGCTGGTGCGCGTCAACGCGCTGGACGAGGCGGAGTTCAACGCCGACATGGTGGCCCTGAGCGCCCATCCGCCGGCCGCCTTCATGCTGCCCAAGGCGGAGGGCGCGGCCTGTCTCGACCGCATGGCGCGCGCCGCCGGGCCGGTGCCGGTGGTGGCCATCGCCGCGGAGACGCCGATGGGCGTGCTGCGCCTGCCCTCCTTCGCCGAGCAGCGGGCCGACAACCTGATGGCCCTCACCTGGGGCGCCGAAGATCTCTCCGCCCAACTGGGCGCCGCCACCAACCGTGATGAATACGGCCACCACACCGCCCCTTACCGGCTGGCCCGCGCCATGTGCCTGATGACGGCCCGCGCCGCCAACGTGGAGCCCATCGACACCGTGTTCGTCAACTACCGCGACGAGGAGACGCTGGCCCAGGAATGCGCCGAGGCGTTCCGCGACGGTTTCGCCGGCAAGCTGGCCATCCATCCTTCGCAGGTGTCGGTCATCAATTCCGCCTTCACCCCCACATCGGAACAGATCGCCAAGGCCGGGGCCATCGTCAACGCCTTCGCGCAAGACCCCAACGCCGGTGTGGTCAGCATCGACGGGCGGATGTATGATCGCCCGCATCTGATACGGTCGCGGCGGCTGTTGCGCAAGGCGCGCCGCTACGGCCTGCTGCAAGACAACTCCAGACAGGGAATGAACGCATCATGAGCTACCATATCTCCAAGACCGTCGATCTGCCCTTCGACGACGCCATCGCCCGCGCCACCGAAACCTTGCAGAAGCACGGCTTCGGGGTGCTGACCACCATCGACGTCAAGGCGACGCTGAAGAAGAAGCTGGGCGAGGACATCGCGCCCTACACCATTCTCGGCGCCTGCAACCCCGGCTACGCCCACAAGGCGCTGACCGCCGAGCCGCACATCGGCACCATGCTGCCGTGCAACGTCATCGTGCGCGAGATGGACGGCGGCGCGGTGGAGGTGTCCGCCGTCGATCCCATGGCTTCCATGCAGGCCATCGAAAACCCCCAGCTGGGCGAGATCGCGCAGACGGTGCGCGGCCTCCTTCAGCGGGTGATCGCCGAGCTGTGAGCCCTCAGCCCAGCGCGTCGTGCGCCTTCAGGGCCAGCGCCTTCAGCGTCGGCCGGTCGATATCGCCGATCACCGCATAGGCCATGTCCGGATCGCGCCAGGCGAAGCCGCGCCACTTGCCGCGCCGGATGAAGCGGAAGGCGGTCCGCCCATCGCCATGGCGGCGCACCGCATGGATGCTGACCCGGCGGCCGGCCGCGTCTTCATACATGAACATGGCGGCGGCCCCGCTGGCCGCCGGCAACAAGCGCCCGCCGATCAACCGGAAGCCGCGGTCGCTCAGGTCCGGCGCGCTGAGCTTCGCGCCCAGCCGCTTGGACAGCCAGGCCACCAGATGGGCCTCGGCGTCCGCCCCCACCTCCACCGGGTGGCGCACCTCCACCGCATAGACGGCATGGGCGCGCAACGCCTCGCCGGCCGGCGACGCGGCGACCATCGGCGGCGCCGCTTCGGGCCCGGCCAGCCCCCGCAGCCCCCAGCCGGCGGCCGTTCCGGCGGCCAACAGGACGATGGCCGCGGCGGCCATGCGCCACCCGCCGCCGCCGTGGCGCGCCTGCTCCAGCGTCCCACGCAGTCGGGCCGGCGCCGGCTCGTCCAACAGCGGATCGAGCACCGCCTTCAGCGCCGCGTTCTGCTCTCGCCAGCGCGCCACCCGCTCGGCGTCTTGCGGATGATCCCGCAAGTGGCGTTCGATGCGCGCCACCCGCGCCGCGTCCAGTTGCCCGTCGGCGAAGGCCATCAGTTCCTCCGCGCTCACCGGCGCCGTGTCATCACCGTTTGTTCCGCTCATTTCACTTCACGCTCCTGATCGTCCCGCCGCCGCCGCGCTCATGCCCGGTGGCCGCCGCCAGCGCCCGCCTGGCCCGATACAGGCGCGACATCAGCGTGCCTCGCGGGATGTTCAACAAGTTGGCCGCCTCCGCGTAGCTCAGCCCCTCCACCGCCACCAGCAGCAAGGCGGCGCGCTGTTCCGGCGGCAGGGCCGCGACGGCCCGCATCAGCTCCGCCAGCTCCAGCGCCGCCGTCTGCGCCGGCGGGGTGGCCGGATCGTCCACCGCCACCAGGCGCGGCCGCGAGCGCGCGGCCCGCAAGTCGTTACGCCAGATATTGAGCATGATGCGCAGCAACCAGCTCTTCAACGCCCCGCCGGGCCGCCACAGGCGGCGATGGCGGATGGCCCGCTCCAGGCAGTCCTGCACCAGATCGTCGGCCCGTTCCGCATCCCGCGTCAGCCCGCGCGCGAAGCGCCTGAGCGCCGGGATGTGGCCTTCGATCCGTTCCAGAAAATCCGCCATGACCATTCACCCAGGCGCCGTCCAGACCGATCGCGACCATATCACATGAACAGAGCCTCCGCCGGCCCGCACCGGTTGTCGCGTGTCAAGGGGAAGGCCGGGCCGGCGGAAACCGTTGCCGGAAGCGGACAAGAGGGGTTGGGGGCGAAGACTTCCCCGCTTCCTGACAGCTACAACACCCGCCGGCGCGATTTATTCCCGCCCGCGCGTATTTTTTT
>DRPD01000019.1 GCA_011374735.1 Thermopetrobacter sp. | reverse complement strand
GCCACCATGCCGCAACGCTTCATTTCATTCTCCAACCCGACCGTAACGAACCGCCGCACTGGATGCCCGGGACAAGCCCGGGCATGACGCAGGGAACGCAGCCACACTTTCCCGCCTCTCTCGTCATTCCGGCGCAAGCCGGAATCCCGTGCCGCACGCACAACACGCATCCTGGAGCCACCCCATGACCGACCGTCTGGTGACAGGCGCGAAACGACCGGAGGACGAGGCATCGGCCAGCCTGCGCCCGCAAACGCTGGACGACTTCATCGGCCAGGCCCGCGCGCGCGCCAACCTGTCGGTGTTCATCAAGGCGGCCCGCGACCGTGGCGAGGCGCTCGATCACGTGCTGCTGGCCGGCCCGCCGGGGCTGGGCAAGACCACGCTGGCCCAGATCGTGGCCCGCGAGCTGGGGGTGAACTTCCGCGCCACCTCCGGCCCCGTCATCGCCAGGGCCGGCGATCTGGCCGCCCTGCTGACCAATCTGGAAGAGCGCGACGTGCTGTTCATCGACGAGATCCACCGCCTCAACCCGGCGGTGGAGGAGGTGCTCTATCCGGCCATGGAGGATTTTCAGCTCGACCTCATCATCGGCGAAGGCCCGGCGGCGCGCTCCGTGCGCATCGACCTGGCCCGCTTCACCCTGATCGGCGCCACCACCCGCACCGGCCTGCTGACCACCCCGTTGCGCGACCGCTTCGGCATTCCGGTGCGTCTGCAATTCTATACCGAAGAGGAACTGCTGCAGATCGTCACCCGTGGCGCGCGGTTGCTGAACATGCCGCTGAGCGACGACGGCGCGCGCGAGATCGCGCGGCGTTCGCGCGGCACGCCGCGCATCGCCGGCCGCCTGCTGCGCCGGGTGCGCGACTTCGCCGCCGTCAATGGCGACGGCGCCGTCGACGCAAGGGTGGCCGATGCCGCCTTGCAGGCCATGGAAGTGGACGAAAAGGGCCTCGACGCGCTGGATCGGCGTTATCTCTCCTGCATCGCGGAGAACTTCGGCGGCGGCCCGGTGGGGGTGGAGACCATCGCCGCCGCTCTCTCCGAATCGCGCGATGCGCTGGAGGAGGTGATCGAGCCGTTCCTCATCCAGCAGGGATTGATCGCCCGCACCCCGCGCGGAAGGGTGCTGACCGCCCACGCCTTCCGGCATCTGGGCCTCAGCCCGCCGCCGAAGCTGGCCGGACAGCCCGACCTGTTCGGCGAGGCCGAAGAGTCATGAGCGCGCCGCGCTGGCCCGATCTGGCCGGACGCATCACCGGCCGCGTCCATGTATTGGCGGTGCGCGTCTATTACGAGGACACGGACTTCTCCGGCGCCGTCTATCACGCCAATTACCTGAAGTTCTGCGAGCGCGGCCGCTCCGACTTCCTGCGCCTCATCGGCGTGCATCACCATGAATTGAACGCCGCCGATCCGCCCTTGGGCTTCGTGGTGCGCCGCATGGCGTGCGAGTTTCTCCGGCCCGCCGCCATCGACGACGTGCTTCAGGTCAGAACGGAAGTGGCCGCCGCCACCGGCGCGCGCCTCATCTTGCGCCAGCGCGTGTTGCGCGACGGCGAAGAGCTGTTCAGGGCGGAAGTCACCGCCGCGCTGGTGGACGCCACCGGCCGCCCGCGCCGCCTGCCGCAAGAGCTGCGCGACAAGCTGGCCCCATTCACGCCACGGGAATGACTTCTGATGCTGCCAACAGGGCATTCGCATCCCCTGCCAACCGTCACCTCCACCATACGGGCGGTTGGCAGGGCGTAGGGATGGTCTTCAGAGCCAAACATGAATACGGATGCTCTACAGAGCAGGCAGGCCCCGAAATAAACACCTTATTAACCATAACCTGATTCCGTCGCCCTGAACTCGCGCAGGAAAGGAAGGCCCGTCAAATGAACGTCGAAGTCGCCGCCGCCACAGCCGCTTCGGACTTCACCCTGTGGGCGATGTTCATGCAGGCCACCCTCACGGTGAAGCTGGTGATGATCGGCCTCGTCGTCGCCTCCGTCGTCTGCTGGGCCATCGTGTTCGAGAAGTTTCTCAGCGTGCGCCGGATGCGCCGCGCCGTGGACGCCTTCGAGGCGCTGTTCTGGTCCGGCCGCTCGCTCAACGAGATCGACGAGGCGGCGCGCCGCATGGACAGCCATGGCCCGGCCGCCCTGTTCATCGCCGCCATGGACGAATGGCGCCGCTCGCGCGGCGTGACGGCCGGCCCCCATGGCCTCCTGGAGCGCATCGAGAAGATCATGGACGTGGAGCTGCACCGCCAGCTGGCTCGGCTGGAGCGTTATCTGCTGGTACTGGCCACTGTCGGCTCCATCGCCCCGTTCGTCGGCCTGTTCGGCACCGTGTGGGGCATCATGAACTCCTTTCAGGCCATCGCCATATCGAAGAACACCAATCTGGCGGTGGTCGCGCCGGGCCTGGCCGAGGCGCTGTTCGCCACCGCGCTGGGCCTGCTGGCCGCCATTCCGGCGGTGATCTTCTACAACAAGTTCTCCCATGACATTTCGCGCCTCGGCTCGCGCATGGAGAACTTCATCGACGAGTTCACCACCATCATCGGCCGCCAGCTGGAGGGCGCCCGCCCTCCGGTCACCGCCTGAACGGAGCGCCGCCATGGCCGCCGGATTGCACGGAGCGAACATCGAGGGCCGCCGCCGCCGCGGTTCGCGCCGCCGTTCGCGGCTGGCCCCGATGAGCGAGATCAACGTCACCCCGTTCGTGGACGTGATGCTGGTGCTGCTCATCGTGTTCATGGTCGCCGCGCCACTGTTGACCGTCGGCGTGCCCATAGAATTGCCCAAAACGAAGGCCAAACCGATCACCGGCGAGAAGGAGCCGGTGACCGTCACCGTGAAGGCCGACGGCACGGTGTTCCTGATGGAAACCGAGATCGACCCGGCCACCCTGGCCGCCAAGGTGCGCGCCATCGCCAGCGAAGGCTATGACGAACGCATCTACGTGCGCGCCGACGCGAAGGTGGACTACGGCGCGGTGATGAAGGTGATGGGGGCGCTCTCCGCCGCCGGCTTCAAGCGCCTCGCCCTGATCACCGCGCCCGACGATGCCGTCCCCGGCCGGGCCGGCAAGGGCGGAAGGAAGAAGTGATGCGCTGGCCGCTGGCCGTCTCCGTCATCCTGCACGTGGCGATCATCGTCGCCGCCACCATCACCCTGACCGCGCCGGAACGCTTCAGGGTGCCGCCGCAGGAGGCGCTGCCGGTGGAGATCGTCAACATCGAGGATGTCTCCAAACGCGTCGCCATGCGCAAGGACGCCCCGCGGCCCGACAAGGAGCTGCGGAAGAAACCCGCCCCGCCGAAGCCGGAGAAGCCGGCGGAGAAACCCGAACCGAAACCGGCGAAGGAAGTGAGGAAGGCCACCCCGCCGCCACCGGAACCGGAGCCTGAGCCGGAGCCGGAGCCCAAGCCGGACGACCTGGCCGCGCTGATCGAGAAGACCGCCCCGGCGGAAAAGGCGGACAAGCCGAAACCGCCAGCGAAACCCAAACCGGCCCCGAAGCCGCGCGCCCGGCCCGCCGTGGTGCGCAAGCTGGCGGCGCTGGAGCGCGAAAAACATCGCCCGAAGGCCCCGCCGGTGAAGAAATCTCCGGAGAAGAAGAAGGACACCATCGACGAGATCGCCGCCTTGCTCAACAAGGAGGACGCGGCGCGCGAAAGCCCGCCGCCGGAGGCCGACGACACCGGCACGCCACGACGCGGCCCGGCCAACGCGGCGGGCGACGACAGGCGGTTGGCCGCCACGCTGGTGGATCTGCTGCGCAAGAAGATCGAAAGCTGCTGGACGGTCCCGGCCGGCGTGCGCGAGGGCGAGACCCTGCGCGTGCGCATCCGCTTTCAGCTCGATGGCGAAGGCCGGGTGACGGGCGGCCCGGTGGTGCTCAATACCGGTTCCCATCCGGCCTTCGCGGCGGCCGCGCAAAGCGCCGTGCGGGCCATTCTCGCCTGCCAGCCCTACGATTTCCTGCCGCCCGACCGTCATGACCTGTGGGGCGACGTCATCCTCAACTTCGACCCCGGCCGCATGCTGGCCGTCAATTGAACGGGAACGCCCCGATATGCTAATATCAACATGCATGAAGGACCACCCACCGCCCCGCGCCCCCACCCAACCCCCTAATGATGAAAAACAAGGCTTGGGTGGGGGCGCGGGGCGGTTTTACCGGTCAGCCTTTGCGCAAACTGGCGCAACAGCCACCACCGACATCAACGCCACCGGCGAGGAGAGAATGCGCGCCACCATCAAGACCCTGGCCCTGCTCGGCTGGCTCGCCGCGCTGCTGCTGAGCGCCTTCACCGGCCCGGCCCGCGCCGTGCTGGAGGTGGACATCACCCGCGGCCAGATCAATCCCACCCCCATCGCCATCATCGATTTCCTGCCCGGCGGCGGCAAGGACGCGGCGCGCTTCGGCCGCGACATCAGCGCCGTCATCCGCGCCGAT
>DRPD01000018.1 GCA_011374735.1 Thermopetrobacter sp. | reverse complement strand
AGGCGGAGGGCTTCGTCTATTCGCGCTACGCCAACCCGACGGTGCGCATGTTCGAGGAGCGTCTGGCGGCGCTGGAGGGGGCGGAATCGGCCATGGCCACGGCGTCGGGCATGGCCGCGGTGTTCGCCGCGCTGGCCAGCCATCTTACGGCCGGGGATCACATCGTCGCCGCGCGGCAGCTGTTCGGCTCCTGCCATCAGATCATCACCAGCATCCTGCCGCGCTTCGGTATCGAATACACGCTGGTGGACGGCGCCGATCTCGATCAATGGCGCGCGGCGATCCGGCCGAACACGAAGGCGGCGTTTCTGGAAAGCCCGGCCAACCCGACGCTGGCCATCTGCGACATCGCCGCCATCGCCGACATCGTGCATGCGGCCGGGGCGATGCTGGTGGTGGACAACGTGTTCGCCACGCCGGTGTTGCAAAAGCCGCTGGCGCTGGGGGCGGACGTGGTGGTCTATTCCGCCACCAAGCACATCGACGGGCAGGGCCGGGTGCTGGGCGGCTGCGTGCTGGGATCGGAAGAGTTCATCACCGAGACGCTGCAATTCTTCCTGCGCCACACCGGCGCGACGCTGTCGGCCTTCAACGCCTGGGTGCTGCTGAAGGGGCTGGAGACGCTTAAGCTGCGCGTCAATGCCATGAGCGAAACGGCGGCGCGCCTCGCGGCATTCCTTGAAGAGCGGCTGGGGGAGGGCAGGGTGCTGTATCCGCATCTGGACAGCCACCCGCAGGCGGCGCTGGCGCGCAAGCAGATGGAGAAGGGCGGCACGCTCGTCACTTTCCGGCTTCAAGATGACCGCAATCTGGTGTTCCGCTTCATGAACGCGCTGACACTGATCGACATCTCCAACAACCTGGGCGATGCGAAGAGCCTCATCACCCATCCGGCCAGCACCACCCATTCGGCGCTGGAGGAAGCCGAGCGGCTGGCGCAAGGGGTGACGGAAGGCATGGTGCGCCTGTCCGTCGGGCTGGAGGACGCGGACGATCTGATCGCCGATCTGGACAACGCCCTGAAGGAGGCGGGCCTGTGAGCACGCGCCGCCCCAAGGAACGCCCGCCCGCTGCCTTGGGCAGCGCCGTGCAGCGGCTGCGCAAGGCCAGGGAGATGTCGCTGGGCGCGTTGTCGGAGGTGTCCGGCGTCGCCAAGTCGATCATCTCGCAGATCGAGCGCAACGAGACGAACCCGACCATCGCCACCGTGGTCAGGCTGGCCGGGGCGCTGGGCGTGGCGCCGGAGAAGCTGCTGGCCGAAACGGCGGAGAAGCCGGCCATCATCCAGCATCAGAAGCGCCCCGACATCCCGCAACTGGTGTCGGAGGACGGCAAATGCCGCCTGTTCATCATCGGCGCGCTGGACTTGGTGGAGCATGTGCAGTGGTATGATTTTCACGCCGAACCGGGCGGCGTGCTGGCCAGCGAGCCGCATCAGCCGGGCTGCGTGGAGCACCTGCACGTGCTGGCCGGCGAGATCACCGTCACCAGCGGCGAGGAAACGCGCACCGTCAGGGCCGGGGAAACATTGCGCTATCGCGGCGACCTGCCCCATGTTTTGCAAAACACCGGCGCCACCACCGCCCACGCCACCATGGTGCTGATCCTGCACCCGCTGGGGTGAGCTTAGGCATCGCCCATCTCGCGGCGGATATAGGCGATTAATTCCGCCGCGTCCGGCACCGGCATGGCGGCCTGATAGTCTTGCGCCGTAAGTCGGCCAGCACCTTGTGAAAGGTATCGCCGATGCGGAATATCATGGCCTGAGATGGATAATTTCAACATCCCCCCATTTGTCTCTCAGATATTCGGCGACCAGTCGGCGATGACAATGGTGTGGGCTATCCTCACTGCACAGCAGGCAGCCGCCATCAATAATATTTTTGTCAATATCCTCTATTTTACGATT
>DRPD01000017.1 GCA_011374735.1 Thermopetrobacter sp. | reverse complement strand
TCCGGCTGAACCCGCCCGATGCGGACGGCAATTATCTGGTGGATCACGCCGCGTTCATCTATCTGATGGATCCGCAAGGGCGCTATGTGCGCCACTTCAGCCACAACACCCCGCCGGAGACGATGGCGAAGGAGCTGCGGCGCATTCTTGGCGCCTCAGGGAGCTGATTTCTGGCGGATGCGCACCACGCCCTCCTGAGCCACGGAGGCGGCGAGCTTGCCGTCGCGGGCGAAGATCAGCCCGCGGGTGAAGCCGCGGCCGGCCTGCATGGCCGGGCTGTCCTGCACATACAGCAGCCAGTCGTCGGCCCGCGCATCGCGGTGCAGCCACAGGGCGTGGTCGATGCTGGCCACGATCAGCCGCGGGTCGAACAGATTGCGGCCATGGGCGGAGAGCGCCACGTCGAGCAGCGTCCAGTCGGAAGCGTAAGCCAGCGCGGCGCGGTGCAGCAGGGGGTCGCCGGGCAACCGTTCGCGGATGCGAAACCACACATGCCGCGGCCGTTCGGGCGGCAGCGCCTCGCCCAGCATGCGCTGCGGCTCGCACAGGCGCACCTCCACCGGCATGCGCGCGCCTTGCAGATACTTGCGGAGCGGCTCCGGCAGATGGGCGGCCAAGTGTTTCAGCACCTCCTCTTCCGACGGCAGCTCCTCCGGCGGCGTCACCCGCGGCATGGGAAAGGCATGGGTGAAGGCGTCCGGCTCCGGCTTGTGAAACGAGGCCAGCATGGCGAAGATTTCCGTCTCGCCCTGGCAGGCGGTGACGCGGCGGGTGGAATAGCTGCCGCCGTCGAAGGGGCGCACGACGCGATAACGGATCGGCCGGGCGGGATCGCCGGGGCGCATGAACACCACGTGCAGGGCATGGGCGGTGCGGCCCTCAACGGTGCGACTGGCCGCCACCAGCGCCTGGGCGATGACCAGCCCGCCGAAGATGCGCCGGCGGTCGCGCGGGCTTTCACCGATGAAGGCGTCCTCGCCATCGGGCGTCAGCGTCAGCTGTTCGGCCAGTGGCGGCGGGATGTGGTCGGCCATCGTCTCAAGCCTCCGTGGCGGCCAGCTTGCCGGTGAGCGCCTCGGCGATCAGCTCACGGGTGCGCGCGATGCCATACAGCGCCACGAAGGAGCCGAAACGCGGCCCCCGGGATTGGCCCAGCAGCACCTCGTAGAGCGCCTTGAACCAGGCGCGCAGCGGCTCGAACTCGTGCTCCTTGCCCACCGCATAGACGACGTTCTGGATGTCTTCCGCCGGAGCATCCTCCGGCAGCGTGGCCAGCCGATCGGCCAGATCGGCCAGCGCCGCGCGCTCCTTGTCGTCCGGCTGGCGGTGGTTGCAGGTGGGGCGCACGAAGTCCTCGTAATAGTTGATGGCGTAATCGAGCAGCCTGTCCACCTCCGGGTGATCCTGCGGCGACGCGCCTTCCGCATAACGGCTGATGAAGCCCCACAGCACCTGCTTGTCACGGGTATGGGCGGCGGAGACGAGATTGAGCAGCAGGGCGAAGGTGATGGGCACGTCCACCTCAGGCGGGTCGCCCTTGTGGATGTGCCAGACGGGGTTGTCGAGCCGTTTGTCCGGCTCCTGGGGCGGATAATTGCGCAGGTGGGCGTAATAGTCGTCCACGTGCTGCGGGATGACGTCGAAATAGAGGCGTTTCGCCGTCTTCGGCTTGTTGAACATGAACAGCTGCAACGACTCCTGGGTGCCATAGCGCAGCCATTCGTCGATGGTCAGGCCGTTGCCCTTCGACTTGGAGATCTTCTGGCCGTTCTCGTCGAGAAACAGCTCGTAGATGAAGGTCTCCGGCGGCCGCCCGCCCAGGGCGCGCACGATCCGCTCGCCCACCTTCACCGAGTCGATCAGATCCTTGCCGGCCATTTCATAATCGACGCCGAGCGCATGCCAGCGCATGGCCCAGTCGGGTTTCCATTGCAGCTTGCAATGCCCGCCGGTGACCGGGGTTTCGTAAAGCTTGCCGCTGTCCGGGTCGCGCCACACGATGCTGCCGGCGTCGAGCTTCACTTCCTCCACCGGCACCTGCATGACGATGCCGGTTTCCGGATGAATGGGCAGAAACGGCGCGTAGGTCCTGCGGCGCGCCTCGCCCAGGGTGGGCAGCATGATGTCCATCACCGCGTCGAAGCGCTCCAGCATGCGCAGCAGCGCCGCGTCGAAGCGGCCCGACGTGTAATAGTCGGTGGAGGAGGCGAACTCGTAATCGAAGCCGAAGCGGTCGAGAAAGGCGCGCAGCCGGGCGTTGTTGTGCGCGCCGAAGCTGTCATGGGTGCCGAACGGATCGGGCACCCTGGTGAGCGGCTTGCCCAGGTTGGCGGCCAGCAGCTCCTGATCGGGCACGTTGTCCGGCACCTTGCGCAATGCGTCCATGTCGTCGGAGAAGCAGATCAGCTTCGTTTTCCAGCCGGTGAGCGTGTGCAGCGCGTGGCGCACCATCTGGGTGCGGGCCACCTCGCCGAAGGTGCCGATGTGCGGCAGACCGGAGGGGCCGTAGCCGGTCTCGAACAGCACCGGCTTGTCCGGGTCGCGGCCCTTCTCGCGTTCGATGCGCCTGATGATGCGGCGCGCCTCGGCGAACGGC
>DRPD01000016.1 GCA_011374735.1 Thermopetrobacter sp. | reverse complement strand
GGCCCAGCAGCGCCACGGCGGTGAGCAGCGCCATGGCCCATTTCAGCACCGTGGCGAGGCTGGCCAGCCACAGGGCCCAGAGGGGTGGATCGGGCCAGTTGAGGTTGGCGATCTGGCCGCCGATGTTTTCCAGATAATCGGCCGTGGCGATGGCCACCGGCAGCCGGATGACGGCGTGCGGCAGGCGGCGCGGCCGGGCCTTTTCATGGGCCAGCTTCAGCAGCAGCGAAAAGGTGGCGCCGTAGATGATCGGATAGATGGTGTCGGCCCACAGGGTGCTGAAGAACCACACGCGCCTTCCGGCCGGCCCCAGGGCGGCGAGAATGCCGCGCAATTGATCGGGGGTGTAATACAGCCACAGGTCGGGAATGCGGGCCGGCATGGCATCCAGCCCGAACCAGCGCGGAAACAGCGGAAACACCAGCAGGTTGAACACGGCGATGGCAACAAGGCCGGCGGCGGCCAGCCGGGCCTCCCTGTTCATGTCGCCTCCGCTGCCGTCATGTCGGGTTCCTGGTGCGGATCATATGCCCTGTCGCCGCCCATCGCCAGTCAGCATGTTGTGAACAACCGGTTCGGGTCGCTGTTGCGGTGGCGCGCGGCCGGGGTATGCTGCGGCGGGAGGTGGCAGACGATTCCGATGCCGGGCACGCCGTTCATACACTTGCGGGTGCGCAGCGCCTATTCGCTGGCCGAAGGGGCCTTGCCGGCGCCGCGGCTGGTGGAGCTGGCCACGCAGCATGACATGCCGGCGCTGGCCGTCACCGACACCAATAACCTGTTCGGGGCGCTGGAAATATCGGAGAAGCTGGCGGGGGCGGGCGTGCAGCCGATCACCGGCATCACCCTCAGTGTGGACTTCGCCGACACGCCGCAACAGGAGGGCGGCGCGCCGTTGCCGCCGCCGGCGCTGGCCCTGCTGGCGATGAGCGAAGAGGGCCATGCCAACCTGATGCGCTTGAGCTCGCTGGCCTGGCAGGAAGGGGCGCTGAAGACCGGGCGGGCCCAGGTGCCGCTGGCTGCCGTGGAGGAGCTGAACGGCGGGCTGATCTGCCTCACCGGCGGGCCGCCAGGGCCCATCGACCGGGCGCTGGCCGAGGCGCAGGACGAGCTGGCGGCGGCGCGGCTTGATCTCTTGCGCGAGGCGTTCGGCGATCGGCTCTACGTGGAGCTGCAACGCCACGGCGAGGAGCCGGAAAAGCGCAACGAGCCGTGGCTGGTGGAGCGGGCCTACGCGCTGGGCCTGCCGCTGGTGGCCACCAATGATTGCCACTTCGCCACCCATGACGATTTCGCGGCCCACGAGGTGCTCTTGTGCATCGCTGACGGCGTGCAGCTGGACGATCCGGGGCGGCGGCGGCTGACGCCGGAGCACCATTTCAAGAGCCCCAACGAAATGAAGGCGCTGTTCGCCGATCTGCCCGAAGCGGTGGCCAATACCGCCCAGATCGCCAGGCGCTGCCACTTCCGCCCGCAGACGCGCCGCCCGATGCTGCCGCGCTACACCGGCGACGACGGCGCGGTGCGCGATGAGGCGGCGGAGCTGCGCGCGCAGGCCCATGCCGGGCTGAAACGGCGGCTTGCCGTGCAAGGGCCGGCGGCGGGCTTTTCCGAGCGGGGCTATGTGGAACGCCTCGATTACGAGCTGGGGGTCATCGAGCAGATGGGCTTTCCCGGCTATTTCCTGATCGTCGCCGACTTCATCCAGTGGGCCAAGGGCCGCGGCATCCCGGTGGGGCCGGGGCGCGGCTCCGGGGCCGGGTCGCTGGTCGCCTATGCGCTGACCATCACCGATCTCGATCCGCTGCGCTTCGGGCTGCTGTTCGAGCGTTTCCTGAACCCGGAGCGCGTCTCCATGCCGGACTTCGACATCGACTTCTGCCAGGAGCGACGCGACGAGGTGATCGCCTACGTGCAGGACAGATACGGGGCCGACAACGTGGCCCAGATCATCACCTTCGGCACCTTGCAGGCGCGCGCCGTGGTGCGCGACGTGGGCCGGGTGCTGGGCATGCCCTATCCGCAGGTGGACCGCCTCTCGAAGCTGGTGCCCTCCGGCCCCGGCGTGTCCATCACCTTAGGCGAGGCCATCGAGGCGGAGCCGCGGCTGAAGGCGGAGGCGGAGGCGGACGAACAGGTGGCGCGGCTGCTGGCGGTGGGGCAAAAGCTGGAGGGGCTGTTCCGCCACGCCTCCACCCACGCCGCCGGGGTGGTGATCGGCGAGCGGCCGCTGGTGGAACTGATCCCGTTGTATCGCGACCCCAACTCGGCGTTGCCGGTGACCCAGTTCAACATGAAGTGGGTGGAACAGGCGGGGCTGGTGAAGTTCGACTTCCTGGGCCTGAAGACCCTGAGCGTCATCGACCGCGCCGTGGCGCTGATCCGCCGCGCTGATCCGGATTTCGTCTTCGCCGTGGCGGGGCTGGACGATGCGGAAACCTACGCCATGCTGGCGCGCGGCGAGACGGTGGGCGTGTTCCAGC
>DRPD01000015.1 GCA_011374735.1 Thermopetrobacter sp. | reverse complement strand
GCGCGGCACGCAGAAAGAGAAAAACGGGCAGCCTGGCCGGTGCCCTGCGCAATGTATTCGGGCTGTTCCGGGTCGACAACCGACGGCGGCAGTTCAGGCCGTCGGTCCGCAAGCCGCGCAAGCGGGCGCGCACCAATTTCAGCGCCGGGCGATAATCAACTCACAAGCCCCGGGGGCCAAGCAACGCATGAACGAAGGGCTGAAGTTCATCATCACCATCATCCTGGGGCTGGCCCTGGGCTATGCATCGGCGCTGCATATGGCCGGCGGCGCGGCCGGCTCCGGCGCGGTGCGGGCCGGCGGCTGGGTGATCTGGCCGCGGGCCGGGGCGGTGGACGCCTCGCCCTATGCCAAGCTGCATTACGCGGCGCGGCGCATCCTGCCGCCCAGCCACCTGCACGTGCTGGAGTTCACCGCGCGGCGCGACGACACGGACACGGCGCTCGACGGTGATTGCCACTATGTGCTGACCGGCAAATTGCCCGCCGCGCAATGGTGGCGGCTGACGTTGGCCGGCGCCGATGGCGACGTTTCCTCGATCAGTTCGTTTCACGCCCTGCACGACGCCGACGGCATGACCCGCGTCCGCATCGCCGCCACGCTGCGGGCCGGTAACTGGCTGAAGGCGCCGGCCGGAGAGTCCTTCACGCTGGTGCTGCGGCTGTATGGGGTCAGTCCACTGATCCGCGACCGCGTGATCCGGCGGGCGCCGTTGACCATCACACGCGAGGAATGCCGGTGAAATCCTTCCTGTTCTGGCTGACGATCGGTCTTCTGGTGGCGTTGCTGACGCACGTCGGCGTGCTGTTGTGGATGCCGCGCGTGGAAATGCGGCGGCTGCTGGCGGCGGCGGAAGCGCGCGGCGTCAACGCCTTCTTCCTGGTCGATGGCAAGGCGGGGCAACGACGCATCGAGGGTGCGTGCCTGTTGCGCCCCGGTGACGGGCGGGTGGAGCTGCGGCTCGATCTGCCGCGGGTGCCGTGGGTGGTCACGGTCTATCATCCGGCCGGCCACGTGATCTACATGCTGGACCGGCAGCACAGCCCGGCCGAAAAGGTGACGTTGCGCTTCAGTGCAGCGGCGCTGGAAACGAATGAAGATGACACGGCGGCGGATGACGAGAGGCGCATCGTGCTGCCCAGGCTCGAGGGCACGGTGATGGAGGTGCCACTGCGCGCCGAACGGGCGCTGGCCGTGGTGCGGGCGCATGTGCCCTGGCCCGGTCAGGCGGTGGTGGTGCGGCGCGCCATCAAGCGGCTGCGCTGTGCGGCGCGGCCCTGATGCGGGCCGGGGTGCTCAGCGGCGCTGACCGCGGCGGCTGACGGGTAGAGGCATGCCGGCGTCGGCGCCTTTCAGGTATTCATACCGCACGCCGGGAAACAGAATGATCTCGCCGGCGGCGCGCCGCGCATGGGCCGCTCGCGGCTGGGTGCGCTCGATGGGAAAGCGGATGATCTTGCTCATGACCCTTGCTCCTGAAGTCCGCGCCACTCCCGGCGCGGTCATGGATGGCTGTCTTGCCGTCATGATTGTGGCGCGGCATGGTTAACAAAGGCGAAACGGCGTGGCGCGGGGCGGGGCGGGTCAGGGCCGTGAAACGCTGCCCGTGCCGGCGGCGAGCGCGCGCAGGTAGAGCTCATAACGCAGGCGATCCAGCGTCGCCTGATCGATCCGCCCGCTGCGCGGCAGGCCGACCTCACCCTGAAAGGCGCGCAGCGCGGCGCGGGTGGCGGGGCCCGGCACGCCGTCCGGGCGGCCGTGGTAAAAGCCGAGGCGGGCCAGCTGGCGCTGCGCCGTCAATACCTGCCGTGACCGGGCCGGGGTGAGCCGTCGCGGCGGCGCGGATGGGCGCACGCTGCGGCGGATCAGGGCATTTTCACCGGCCACGTCGTCGAACGCCATCGAGGCGGCGCGCTCCGCCTGGCGCGGCGCATGCGCGAACAGCACGTTCCAGCCGGCGGCGCCGGTGAACGCCACCACCAGCGCCACCGTGACCAATCTCGCCAGAACGACCAGTCGTTGCATGGGCTCTTGATCCGTCCGCGCATATGCTCCGATGCCGCGCCGGGATGCGCGGCGTTTCCGCATCACTTTAGAAGCCGGGGCGTTAATGAACCCTGAACCGGGCGTGGGGCGGCGGATCGCTAAAATTGTCATCGACCCTTCAGGCAAATTCTCATCTTCCGCGGATAGAACCGGAAGCTGCGCCAGCCCCACCCGCGGCGGCGCGAGATGGTGTTTTCACGCGGGAAACGAAACCGGGCGTCATGAAGTTGATGCGATGGACCATATTGCTGTGCGCCGGAGTCTGGCTGCTGCCGATGCCGCCTGAGGGCGACCCCCTGCGGGCCCGGGAGGCCGCCATGACACCGGACGGCAAGAGCATGCTGTCGGCGGCGGCGCGGGCGGTGAGCGACGCGCGGGGGTTCTGCGCGCGCCAGCCCGAGGCCTGTCAGGTGGCCGAACGGGTGTGGCGGCACGTCCGCATGAAGGTGCGTTATGCGTTGCGGCTGCTCGATGCACGGGCCAATGGCGCGGCGGCGACGCCGCGCGCGGCCGGCCCCGGCGGCATAGCGCGCCCTGGCGACGCCGATCCGCTGATCACCGGCTCAACGACCCGCCCGGCGGCGCGCCAGCGGCCGCGCCGAGATTCGGAGAGCACCCTGACCATCGAGGATCTGCTGGTGCCATGGCTGGGGCCGGATACACGGCGCCGCAAGCGTTGACGGTGGCCGGTATTTCATGGCGCGGCCGGCCAGCCGGTTGCCGCGCCCGTTCGCTTGCGGCTATGACTGGGCCGTTCCGATCTCATCGCTCCGACGGAGTTCATCGACCATGGCGCAGCAGGATTTCGAACAGCTGGCGGAGGACTTCGCCTTTCTCGACGATTGGGAAGACCGCTATCGCTACATCATCGAACTGGGCAAGGCGTTGCCGCCACTGCCGGAAGAAGAGCGAACCGAACAGGCGCGGGTGCATGGCTGCGTGTCGCAGGTGTGGATCGTCACCGACGTGGAAAACGCCGGCGGCGAGGACGCCGTGGTGCACATGCGGGCGGACAGCGACGCGATGATCGTGCGCGGTTTGATCGCCATTCTGTTGACGCTGGTGTCCGGGCGCAAGGCGCGCGAGATTCTGGACATGGACATCGAAGGCGCGATCGGGCGGCTGGGTCTGAAGGAGCATCTGACACCACAGCGCGCCAATGGGCTGGCGGCGATGATCGCGCGCATCAAGGCGGAGGCGCGGCGGGCCGTGCCGGCCTGACGCTCAGCCGCCGCCCTCCCCGCGCTCCCATTCCTCCGGCAGGGCGCGCCGGGGGTGGCCGTCCGGCGCGCTCCAGGCGCTGATGCGGGCGACACGTGGCACCGGCGCATCCTTCTTCAGGCCGTAATGGCGGGCCAGCCGATCCAACGCCATTTGCAGCACCAGCCGCCCGGAACGGCGCGGCCAGCCGAGGCGGCGTTCGGCGGCCTCCAGCCCGCTATGCAGGCAGCACACCTCCAGCAGAATGGCGTCCAGCCCGGGGCCGACGGCCTGAAGCGCCTTCCACACCCGCTGGCGCGCGGCGTGGGCGCGCTCGCCGGGGGCCAGTCCGTCGCGCGCGGCGCCGCGCAGGCGACGGCGGTCGGCGGCGGTGAACATGGCGTCCCACGAACTGGTGATCGCCGCGCCCAGGCGGCCGTGCTCGTAATCGCGGCGCAGGCGCTCCGCGGCGGCCACCTCTTCCGCGCTCAGGTAGGGGCGGCCGCGGCCGTCGCGGCGCCGGGCCAGCCATTGCACCGGCGACTCGCGGTCATTGATCTCGGCGGTGCGCCGCACGCCGTCGGGATCGACGATCTCGCGCCGCTGGCGTTGCCGGCCGGCGCCGGTTGTGGACGGCGCGGCGCGCAGCCAGCGGCGGCCGGCCGGACTGAGCATGAAGCGGCCGTCATCGCCGGCGCGCAGCCAGCCGCGGGCGATCATGGCATCGACCAATTCGGCCGGCGGCTCCATGACCGGCTTGCGCCAGCGATTGCGGGGCGAATACATGCGCCAGGCGGCGCGCCCGGCGGCGCTCTCGCAGCGCAGATGGCCGCCATTGCGGTCAAGCCGGGCGAGCACGATGCGCGCCTCGCGGGCGAAGGCGCGCGGGCTCAGCATGCCCACCTCCCGCCCGGGGCCAGGGCTGAGGGCAGCGACTTTGTTTCATCGGCACAAGGGTTGTCGTCGCGGGTCACCTGTTCTTGTTTTGTTCTTATTTGAACGGCCGAATCCAGGGCGCTGACGGCCAGTTCGAGATCATGCAGGAAGGCGTCGAAGGCGGGATCGTCGCGGCGGTCCTCGATGCGCTGACAGGCGTAGGCGGCGGTGGTGCGGTCGCGATTGAAAAGACGGCCGACGCCGGTCAGCGGGCAGGAGAACACCACGTGCAACAGATACATCGCCATGTGGCGGGCCAGCATCACTTGCGACGCGTCGCGCTTGTCGCGCGTCAGGGCACGCAATGACACGCCGGTGGCCACGGCCACCAGCCGCAAGACGAGATCGCGGCGGGCGCGCATGGCCGGGATTTCCCGGCGCCGATTTCCGGGCGTCGGCGGGCGCGCCCCGCCTTGGCGTGAAAACTCCATGACCGTTTCTCCGTGCAGCGATGGATAGAACATATCATGAACAGGTGGGTCATCCTAGCAGGTCACCGCGCGGTGGGGAAAAGTCGCCGGCCGGGGCCTGTCATCCGGTTGAAAAGCAAAGGGCTTTTCGCGTGATGGTCGGTATGTCAACCGGCGCAAGGCAGGGCGCCGGCATGGTGCGGGGCGTGGCGGGCGGCCTCGCTGGTGTTCAGGATCATATCCAGCCCCAGCAAGATCAGGCCGCCGTCATCGCCCAGCAACGGCAAACGCAGCCAGAATAGCACCAGATGGACGCGGGCCTCGTTTTTCGCGTCGTTCCACACGCCGGCCATGGGGCGGCGTTCGGCGGCCATGGTGGCGATGATGTGCCGCCAATACTCACGGGAGGATTCCCAAGGGGCGCATTGCAAGGTGGTGCCGGTGATGTCGCAGCCATGCCAGCGCGGCAGGGCGGAGCCGGCGAGGCGCACATGGAAGGCATGCGGCGGCGGGCGCAACTCCAGCAAGGACAGATGAGGAAGCAGATCCGGCACCTGGGCGGGGTGGAAGCTGGCGCGCGACGGCAGGGGGTCCGCCCCCGCCAAATGCACCCAATGCTCATACAATGCGCGCTGTTGCGGCAGGAACAGCTGGTTCGCGAAGGCGCTCTTCTCCCCACCTGACGTCTGCATGTGTCCCGTTTCTTTTCTTTTTATTGGCCCCCGAATCAGCCGTTAACATGAATCAACTCTCATATGCGTGACAAGAGAAATGTCGCGCCGAAACGGAAAAGGCGCCCTCCCGGCCGGGAAGGCGCCTCGCCGGAGCGAAAAGATTCGTGGTCAGGACTTCTTGCGGCGATGGCCGAGGCGCATCTGCTTGGCCAGCTCGGAGCGGGCCTTGGCGTAGTTGGGGGCCACCATCGGGTAATCGCGCGGCAGATTCCATTTCTCGCGGTATTCTTCCGGCGTCATGCCGTGATGGCTGCTCAGATGGCGCTTCAGCGACTTGAATTTCATGCCGTCTTCCAGGCAGACGATATGATCCGGCTGCACGGAACGGGAAATGGCGACGGCCGGCTTCGGCTTCTCCTTCTCCGGCTCGGTGGCGCTTTTCACGGCGTTGGTCAGCGCGGCGTGAACATCATTGATCAGGCCCGGCAGCTCATTGGCCGGCACCATGTTGTTGCTGACATAGGCGGAGACGATTTCCGTGGTCAGTTCGACGAGATCCGTGTTCATGTCGTTATTGATATCGTCGCTCATATCCTCATTCCTTCGTTGAGATGGTTGGAACGTTCCCTTGCGTGCGAGTTTATATTTCGCAGCTGCATCGGTGTTGCTTTTCACCTCTCGAATCTTTATTTCACAAAAATATTAATGTCAACTTTCAAAAGCATAAAAAAGCATAATATGGACGGCCAGGCCATATATTTTCCCACTTCACCCCTCCCCATATCATGATATTCAAGGGGCGCGGCGCATCTCAACTCAGGATCGTGGCCTCGACCCACCATCCGGCATGGCGCGCCTGCAACCGCCGGGCGGCGGCACGGGCGGCCGCCGCGTCATCGAACAGGGCGAAGCAGGTGGCGCCGGAGCCGGTCATGCGGGCCAGACGGCGGCCGGGCAGCGCCGCCAGCTCGCGCAGGCAGTGGCCTATGACGGGCCGCCGCGCGACCGCCGCCGCTTGCAGATCGTTGCCGGTGCGCGCCAGCCAGCGCATGGCCTCCTCCCGGCTCAACCTGGCGGGCAATGGCGGCAGGGGCCGGCCCGGCACATCCTCCAGGGCGGCGAACACTTCCGCCGTCGGCACCGCCAGGCCGGGGTTGGCCAGCACAGCCGGCATATCGGGCCAGCCGGCCAGCGGGGTGACGATACCGCCGATTCCGCGCATGCGCGCCGCGCGCGCGTGCAGGCAGGCCGGCACGTCGGCGCCCAATGACAGGGCCAGCGCGGCCAGATCACGCGGGGGTGGCGGGCGGTTGGCGATGGCGCTCATGGCGCGCAGCACGGCGGCGGCGTCGGCGGAGCCGCCGCCAAGGCCGGCGGCGGCGGGCAGGTTCTTGGTCAGGGTGATGGCCAGCGGCGCGAACGCCTCCGGCCAACGCGCCACGGCGGCGCGGGCGGCGCGCCAGGCGAGATTGTCCGGCCCGGCCGGCACGGCGGCGGCGAACGGCCCGCGCACGGTGAGGGAGAAATCGGCGGCCGGCCGGAGGCGCAGTTCATCGCCGATGGCGGCGAAGGCCACGAGGCTGTCCAGTTCATGGTAACCGTCGGAACGCCGGCCGGTGACATGCAGCGCCAGATTGACCTTGGCGGGAGCGAAGGCCGCTTGCCCGGCGTCGGCGGCGCTCATGGGTGGGCCGGCCTGGTCCCGCCGGCGGGGGCGGCGGCGGTCTTGCCGCCCTCCTCCGGCTTGCTGTTCAGCCCGTTCTTCAGCTTGGCCAGCAGCTTCTTCTTCAGCGTTTCATCAGGTTTCGAATCAAGGGCGTGTTGCCATTGGAAGCGGGCCTCCAGCCGACGGCCGGCCATCCAATAGGCGTCGCCCAGGTGATCGTTGATCACCGGGTCGGCGGGCCGCAACTCCACGGCGCGCTCCAGATGGCGCACCGCTTCCTCATAACGCTTGAGGCGGAAATAGGCCCAGCCCAGGCTGTCGACGATATAGCCGTCGTTGGGCCGGGCATCGACGGCGCGCATGACCATCTGCAGCGCCTCGTCGAGCTTGCGGCCCTGATCGATCAGGGAATAGCCCAGATAGTTGAGCACTGACGGATGGCCGGGGTTGAACTTCAGGGCGGTGCGGAAATCCTTTTCGGCCTCGGCCCAGCGGCCGGCGCGCTCCAGGGCGATGCCACGGAAATAGAACAGCACCCAATGCCTTTTTTGCGGCCGGCCAATCAACTCCAGCGCCCGCGTATAGGCGGCGGCGGCCCGTTGCCACTTCTCGGCGCCGCGCAACACGTTGGCCAGCGTCATGTGGGCCCGCCAGCGATCGGGAAATTGCCTCGTCAAGCGTTGCAGGCGGCGGATGGCCTCGTCCTGCCTGTTCAGGTCGGAGAGCGACAGGGCGGCGCGGATCCGGGCGGAGAGATACAACGGATGGGGGCGCGGGATGCGGTCATAGACGGCGATGGCCTTCTCCTTGCGCTTCGTGTTCTCGTAGATCTCGCCCATGAGCATCAGGGCCAACGGGAACCCGGGGCGCATGCGCAGGGTCAGGCGCGTATAGACCAGCGCGATGTCGATGCTGCGTTCATCGGTCAACGCGGAAGCCAGCGAAAACAGCGCCTCGGCCATGCCTTCCCTGACGGAAGCAATGAGCGGTGGCGGCGTTTCGCCCTTCTTGAGCCGGTCGAGCGCGTCGCGAACCACGTCGTTGTCGGGCGCCGATTTCAGGAACGTTTCATAGATCTCGCGCGCCTTGTCGCGGCGGCCGGTGCGGGCATGAAAACCGGCCAGCCCCAAGGTGGCCCGCAAGGAGCCGGGGACACGGCGAAACGCCTTTTCATAGAATGTGCCGGCTTGCAGCCCGCGGCCCAGATGCTCGGCGATCAGGGCGCTGTGGAACAGGCGGAAGCCGGTGAAGGCGTCGTTGCTCTGAAGAATGCGCATGGCCTCCATGGCGCCTTCGAAATCTTTCCGGGCGGCGCGCGCCCAGGCGATGAGCAGGCCGCCGGTCAGCTCGCCCACCGGCGTATAGGCGGATTCGCGGAAATGATTTTCTGCCTGGCGGAAATGGCCGGCGCTAGCGGCCTTCAGGCCCAGCACGATGCGGGCCAGGCGGTGGCGGGGGCTGCGGCGGATGATGCGCATGGCCAGATAATCGGTCTTCGTCCAGTTGCCGACGGAGGCCTGAAACACGAAGGCGCGGTTGAGCAGCCGCGGGTTGTCCGGGTCGAGACTCAAGGCGGTGTCGAAGAACCGCGAGGCGGCGGCGAAGTCGCGATGGCGGGCGGCGTGGCGGGCGGCCAGATAATTGCCGGACAGAGAGCCGTCGATCCAGCGTTGATAGTCGTCCGCCACGGTGTCCTGGCGGGCGGCGACGGGGTGCACGCCCAGCAGCAGAGCGGCGGCGATGAGGGCGGGACGTTTGGCGATCTTCATCAGACGGGCTTTCGCGAAGGGGGCGTTGGCGTCATTGCTCCGTTATGCCGCCTTTGAGGCATACAGGCAACCACGCCCACCACGAAGATGACGCAAGATTGAACGGCCGGGGCGTCACATGTCGGGGTATTTCGGCCCTTCTCCGCCCTGCGGCGGCCGCCAGGTGATGTTCTGCGCCGGATCCTTGATGTCGCAGGTCTTGCAATGCAGGCAATTGGCGGCGTTGATGCGGAACACCTGGTCACCCCGTTCTTCCACCACTTCATAGACGGCGGCCGGGCAATAGCGCTGGGCCGGCTCGGCGAAACGCGGCAGATTTTCCCGCAGCGGCAGGTCGGGATCGGCCAGCGCCAGATGCAGCGGCTGATCCTCCTCATGGGCGGTGCCGGAAAAGGCGAGATTGGTCAGGCGGTCGAATGACAACTCGCCGTCCGGTTTCGGATAATCGATGCGCGGGGCGTCATCGGCGGGAATGAGGGTTTCGTGATCGGCCTTCGGATGCGTCAGGCGGCCGAACAGCGGGCGGCCGAACAGTTGCCCCGCCCACAGATCCAGGCCGCCGGCGATCAGCGCCCCGGCCAGCCCGAAGCGCGACCACAGGGGCTTGACGTTCCGAACCTTCTTCAGGTCTGCGGCGATCCACGAGCTCTCCACGGCCGGCTGGTAGTCTTCCAGCACGTCATGGGCGCGGCCCGCGGCCAGCGCCGTGGCCGCCGCCTCGGCGGCCAGCATGCCGGACTTCATGGCGTAATGAATGCCCTTGATGCGCGGCACGTTCATGAAACCGGCGGCACAGCCGACGAGGCCGCCACCGGGGAAGGCCAGCTTCGGCACCGACGGCCAGCCGCCCTCGGTCAG
>DRPD01000014.1 GCA_011374735.1 Thermopetrobacter sp. | reverse complement strand
GTAGATGCCGTAGGTGATGGTGTCGGTGCCCTTGAACATCTTGCGCTGATCCGGCTGGCTGGCGCCGGCCAGCCCGCCGTCGAGCTTGATGCGATGGGCCGTGGTGTTGGTGCAGCGCACCGTCAGCGTGCCGGTGGCGGTCAGCGGGGCGTTCAGGTTGCCGGTGGCACCGAAATCGATGCCGGTGGCCGATACCTGACAACTTCTCCGCACCCGGGCGCGCACCCGGAAGCGCGGCTTGCGCGTGCCGTCGTTCGGCGTGCAGTTGGCGTGCCAGCCGGCCTTGTATTCGAACAATACGTGCTGGTAGCGGAACCAGGTGTAATAGGTGCCGGGGCGCACGGTATACTGGCCGGCGAAGACCTTCGCCTCGATGGGCTTGCTCATGTTGCCGCGGCCGTTGGCGTTCAGTTGCAGATGCAGAATGGGCGGCGGCGGCGGATACGGCCACCACAGGGAGCCCCAGATGGCGTTGGTGGCCGGATCGAACAGGTTGAAGTTCAGCTTCAGCGAAAAGTTCCCCCACTTGCGCATCTGGCGCGGGTCGTAGGCCGACGGATTGCCCTCGCCGCTGCCGATGTTGGGGCAGATGGTGACCCAGCCGTTGGGGGAGCCGTTGCGGCAGCGGATCGTCACGGCGCCGCCGACGGTGGGGGTGGAGCCGTCCAGCACATCGATGGTGCCGAAGTTCAGGTTGTCCACCGAAAACCGGCACGACAAGGCGTGCGCCGGCGTGAGCGGCACGGCGGCGGCGAGCAGCACCACGATGGCGCAGGTGGCCTTTCTTCCGACTGACACAAGAGAGCCTCCGGTTCATGGCGGGCGGCATGAACGGCCGCCTTCGCCCCGTGATAACCCGCTCTCCCCATCATCCGCGCCGGCGGCGATTGCCGTCACCGGCGTCCCATCCTATAAGAACTGCACCGACAACCCTTTCCGGAGTGTTAAGCGCATGCCCGCGGGCGGCAAATCGGGGCCTGAAAAACTCTCCTTCGGCTTTCGCGAGGTGAAGGCGGAAGACAAGCAGGGGCTGGTCAACGAGGTGTTCGCTGCCGTGGCGGCGCGCTATGACGCGATGAACGACCTGATGTCGGCGGGCCTGCACCGGCTGTGGAAGGACGACTTCGTGGCGGCGCTCAATGTGCCGAAGGCTCATGCCTTTGACGTGCTGGACGTGGCCGGCGGCACCGGTGACATCGCCTTTCGCATTCTCGATCGCGGCGGGCCGGACACCAGGGTGACGCTGGCCGACATCTCGCCGCAGATGGTGGAAGAAGGCAGACGCCGGGCGGCGGCACGGGGGCGGCTGGACGGGCGGCTGCAATTCGTGGTGGCCAACGCCGAGACGCTGCCGTTTCCCGATCATCGCTTCGACGCCTACACCATCGCCTTCGGCATCCGCAACGTGCCGCGCATCGAAGTGGCGCTGCGCGAGGCCTTCCGGGTGCTGAAACCGGGCGGGGTGTTTCAGTGCCTGGAGTTCTCGCAGGTGGACATTCCTGTGCTGAAGGAGATCTACGACGCCTATTCGTTCAGCGTCATTCCGGCCATGGGCCGCGAGGTGACCGGCGACGGCGCGCCCTACCGCTATCTGGTGGAATCGATCCGCCGCTTTCCGACCCGCGAGGCGTTCGCCGGGCTGATCCGGCAAACCGGGTTCAGCCGGGTGTCGCACCGCCCCTTGAGCGGCGGCGTGGCGGCCATCCACCGGGGATGGAAGACATGACGCAAATCTGCGTGGCGCTGGACGTGCCGGAGGCGGCGCAGGCGGCCGCTCTGGCCGGGCGGCTGGCCGGGCGGGTGGACATGCTGAAGATCGGGCTGGAGCTGTTCCTGGGCGCCGGGCCGGCGGGCTATGCGCGGATCGCCGCTGAGGGCCCGCCGGTGTTTCTCGATCTGAAGCTGCACGACATTCCGAACACCGTGGCGCGGGCGCTTGCCGCGCTGCTCGATGGGCTGCAACCCGCCCCGGCCATCGTCAACGTGCACGCCACGGGCGGGCCGGCGATGCTTCAGGCGGCGGCGCGGGCCGTCGGCGGGCGGGCGAAACTGATCGCGGTGACGGTGCTGACGGCGCTCAGCGACGACGACCTGCACAGGCTCGGCTTCGATCCCGCCTTGGGCGCGCCGGAGGTGGTGGTGCGGCTGGCGGCGATGGCGAAAGACGCGGGGCTTGACGGCGTGGTGTGCGCGCCCTCCGACCTGCCGGCGGTGCGGGCCGCGTGCGGCGAGGATTTTCTCACCGTGGTGCCGGGCATCCGGCCGGCCGGCGCGGACATGGCCGATCAGAAACGCATCGCCACGCCGAAAGCGGCGGCGGACGCGGGGGCGGACATCCTGGTGATCGGGCGGCCCATCACCCAGGCGGCTGATCCGGCGGCGGCGGCGGACGCCATCCGGGCGGAGCTGGGAGCTTAACAGAAATGCCGGGTTTTTCCGGCTCGTTCCTTGTCATGGGGTGCAATCGCCGCCTTGCGTTCCTGACGCTCGTCATCAACTCAGTTGCTGCGCTTTTTCGTCACTCCCTTGATAAGCGGGAGTCCATGCCGCCTCTCCACATGGCAAATGGAGCCACGGGCACTCCGGCACTTCCGCGACTTCCACCGCATCGCCATTGCCTTCCGATATGCCGCATGGATGCCCGCTTTCGCGGGCATGACGGGGGAGTAACAGGCATGCCTTTCCGCATCCCTCGTCATTCCGGCGGAAGCCGGAATCTCGTGCCGCAAGCTCATGCATATGCGGTCCAAGACCCCGGCTTTCGCCGGGGTGACGAGGCTTTCCTTTCTAATCTCAGAGAATATCCAGCACCTGCTCCGGCGGGCGGCCGAGGGCGGCCTTGCCGTCGTGGATGACCACCGGACGCTCGATGAGCCGGGGATGCGCCACCATGGCGGCGATCAGCTCGTCTTCCGTCTTGGCCGGATCGTCGAGGCCCAGTTCCTTGTATTCCTTCTCCTTCCTGCGCATCAGGTCGCGGGGCGAGGAGAGGCCCAGCAGCGTGATGACCTCTTTCAGCTCCTCCGCCATCGGCGGGGTTTCCAGATACTTGACGATCCGGGGCTCGATGCCCTTCTCCTGCAGCAGCGCCAGCGTCTGGCGCGACTTGGAGCAGCGCGGGTTGTGCCAGATGGTCACGCTCATGGTTGCGATCCTCCGTTGCTGTGCGTGTGGTTGCGTTCTGCATCCCGCCCCACGGCGGCGTCAATGGTGCTCAACTCCTCTTCCTGCAGCTTTTCCACCAGATGCCGCAGGACGTCCGCGATCAGCCGCGGGCCGCGATAGACGAAGCCGGTATAGACCTGCACGAGCGCCGCGCCGGCGGTGATCTTGGCCCAGGCGTCCGCGCCGCTCATGACGCCACCGGCGCCGATCAGCGTCAGGCGGCCGGCCGCCAG
>DRPD01000013.1 GCA_011374735.1 Thermopetrobacter sp. | reverse complement strand
GGCTTCTCCTCCGCCAGCTGCTTCTTGAAGTCATTGAGTGCCGCCAGCGCCTCCTCGCCGGCCTTGCCGGCCATGTCGCGCTCGAAGGCTTCCCTTTTGTCGGAAGCGTTCAGGCGGCCCTCCCATTCCGTCCGCGCGGCGGCGCCACGGGAGCCGGCGGCCCGCCACGCGCTCAGGATGCCGTCCGGGATCTCGAACGGCGGATGCGGCCAGCCGATGGCCGCGCGCGTCGCCGCCACCTCGTCCTCGCCCAGCGGCGCGCCGTGGGTGGCTTCCGTGCCCTGCTTGTTGGGCGCGCCATAGCCGATGATGGTCTTGCAGGCGATCAGCACCGGACGGTCGGAGGTCTTCGCCTCCGCCAGCGCCGCGTCGATGGCTTCCGGATCATGGCCGTCGATCTTCATGGTCTTCCAGCCGGCGGCCTCGAAGCGCTTCAACTGATCCATGGAGGTGGACACCTCCGTGGCACCGTCGATGGTGATGGAGTTGTCGTCCCACAGCACGATCAGCCGGTTCAGCTTCAGATGCCCGGCCAGGTCGATGGCCTCGTGCGACACGCCCTCCATCAGGCAGCCGTCGCCGGCGATCACCCAGGTGTAATGATCCACCAGATCGTCGCCGTAGCGCGCGTTGAGCATGCGCTCCGCCAGCGCCATGCCGACCGCCGAGGCGATGCCGGAGCCAAGCGGCCCGGTGGTGATCTCCACGCCCTCCAGATGGCCGTATTCCGGATGCCCCGCCATGCGCGAGCCGAGCTGGCGGAAGTTCCTGATCTCGTCGATGGTGGCCTGCCTGAAGCCGGTGAGATAGAGCAGCGAATAGATCAGCATCGAGCCATGCCCGGCCGACAGCACGAAGCGGTCGCGATCCGCCCAGTGCGGCGCCGCGGCGTCGAACTTCAGGTGCTTCGTCCACAGCACGGTGGCCACGTCGGCCATGCCCATCGGCATGCCCGGGTGGCCGGAGTTGGCCTTCTGCACCGCGTCCATGGAAAGGGCGCGGATGGCGTTGGCCATGTCCTTGTGGCTGACGGTGGTCGCGGTGTCGCTCATGGAACTCTCCTTGGCAATGTCGGTGGCGCCTTCTTCAGATGGCGCGGGCCTTTCTCTCGATCAGCCGGTGGATCATCGGCGTCAGGATCAGCTGCATGGCCAGATCCATCATGTCGCCGGGCACCACCAGGGTGTTGGCGCGGCTCATGAAGCTGTCGTGGATCATCGACAGCAGATAGGGAAAGTCGATGCCGTGCGGATCCTTGAAGCGGATCACCACCATCGATTCCCCGGCCGTCGGGATCCAGCGGGCGATGAACGGGTTGGAGGTGTCCACCGTCGGCACCCGCTGGAAGTTGATGTCGGTTTCGGAGAACTGCGGGCAGATGTAATGCACGTAGTCGTGCATGCGCCTGAGAATGGTGTCGGTCACCGCCTCCGTGGTGTAGCCGCGCGCCGCCCGGTCGCGGTGGATCTTCTGGATCCACTCCAGATTGATCACCGGCACCACGCCGATCTTCAGATCGGCGTATTGCGCCACGTTCACCTCGTCGGTGACCACCGCCCCGTGCAGGCCCTCATACAGCAGCAGGTCGGATTCACCGGCCGGGATTTCCCGCCATTCGGTGAATTTGCCCGGATCGACGCCGTATTTCTCCGCCTCGTCTTCGTCATGCACGTAGTTTCGGGTGCGCAGCACGCCGGTTTCGCCATAACGCTTGAAGGTCTCTTCCAGCTCCTTCAGCAGATTGGCCTCCGGCCCGAAATGCGAGAAGTGGGGGTTGCCCTCCGCTTCCGCCTTCTGCATGGCCTCCTTCATGGCCTGACGGTCATGGCGGTGGAAAGCGTCGCCCTCGATCAGCGCCGCCTTGACCCCTTCGCGGTGAAAGATCTGCTCGAAGGTGTGCTTGACCGTCGAGGTGCCCGCCCCCGAAGAGCCGGTCACCGAAATGATGGGATGCTTCACAGACATGAACCCGTTGTCTCCCTGCGCCTTGAAGAATGATCGTTGAAACCCGGAAAACGCCCGTTTACATGCGGAACAGCCCGCGCCGCGAGAACAACGGCGAGCGCGAGCCGCCCAGCGGCAGGTCGTAATAGCGCGCCAGCCGCTCCACCTCCGGCCTCGATCCGAAGATCAGCGGCGTTCTGCGATGCGGATCGTCGCCGCAGGCCTTCTCGAGAATGCGCGCCTTGCCGTCGGTGGCCATGCCGCCCGCCTGTTCGATGATGTAGGCCACCGGATGGGCGTGGAACAACAGCTTCATGCGCCCGGCGCCGAACCCCGGGCGGCTGTCGGCCGGATAGAGGAAAATGCCGCCGCGATTGATGATGCGCACCGTCTCCGCCACCAGCGAGGCCGCCCAGCGCATGTTGTAGTCCTGCTCGCGCGGCCCGTCGGCGCCGTCGATCATGTCATCCACGTAGGTGCGGATGGCATCGTCCCAGAACCGGTAGTTGGAGGCGTTCACCGCGTATTCGCGGGCGTGATCCTCCGGCAGGGTGCGCGTCTCCGCGGTGACGTAGAAGGTGCCGTCGTCCGGATCGCGCGTGGCGATGCGCAGGCCCTCGCCGGCCGTGAAGGCCATGCCGGTGCGCGGCCCGTAGATGATCAGCCCGGCCGCGATCATCTCCGTGCCCGGCCCCTTGAAGGTATCCTCTCCCTTCTCCGGCCAGATGGAGAACAGCGTGCCCGGCGAAGTGTTGGCGTCGATGTTCGACGAGCCGTTCAGCGCATCGAGCGCCACCGCCACCGGCCCGTCCGCCTTGCCTTGCGCCACCGGCCCGCTCTCGCGCGCGATGCGCGCCACCGGCAGATCGGCCAGCGCGTTCAGGAACAGCTCCCGGGCCCGCGCGTCGAGCGCCGCGTAGACCTCGGCCAGCGGCTTGTCTTCCAGCCCCTCGTTGAGCGGCCCGCGCGCCACCGCCCTGGCCACCTCGTCGGCGGTGCGCGCGATGGTGCCGATCACCGCCGCCGCCGCGCCGATCACCGGATCGTCCCCGGCCCGCTCGCGCAACCAGTCGTCCAGCTTGTTGAAACCCGCCATCACCTGTTCCCGATCACTCCTGCCGCCCCCTGCGGCATGCCGCGCTCCAGTGCGGTCAGCCTTCACCGGACGCCTTTTAATCAGCTTCGGCGAATATATCCACCAGATTCGCCGTCAAGCTCCGCCACCTGTCGAAAACGCCCCCCGTTTTCCACCGCGGCACCGTCCGACCGCCGGGCCTCCGGCGTCGATTTTGGCGGCACCATGACGAAACTGGCTTGAAAAGTAAATTTGAATTATCTTAGCTTGAACATCAGGAAATCTAAATGCGACACATCGGAGCAGGCAGGAGAGCACCACCAGGCATGCACAACATCACACTGAAGCAATTGCGCGCCCTGGCCACCGTCACCCGCCGGGGGTCGATCGCCGGCGCCGCCCAGGAGCTGCACGTCACCCCGCCGGCGGTGTCGTTGCAACTGAAGACGCTGGAGGAGCACATCGGCCTGTCGCTGCTGGAGCGTTCGCCGGACGGCATGCGGCTGACGCCGGCCGGCAACGTGCTGCTCGACGCCGCCCAGCAGATCGAGGGCGTGCTGAAGACCTGCGCGCAATCGCTCGATGAGATGAAGGGTGTCAGCGGCGGCACCGCCCGCGTCGGCGTGGTGTCCACGGCGAAGTATTTCGCCCCGAAGGCGCTGGCCGCCTTCACCGCCGAGCACCCGGAGGTGGACATGCGGCTGCTGGTCGGCAACCGGGTGGAGACGGTGCGGGCGCTGGAGAACTACGAGCTGGACTTCGCCATCATGGGCACGCCGCCGGAACGCTTCGAGGTGGAGCGCTCCGTCATCGGCCCGCATCCGCACGTCATCATCTGCGCCGCCGATCACCCGCTGGCCGGCAGGCGGGGGGTGCGCGCCGCCGATCTGGCCCATGAGACGTTCCTGATGCGCGAGAAGGGCTCCGGCACCCGGCGGCTCACCGAACGGCTGTTCGTGCGCCTCGACATCAGCCCGCGCATCGGCATGGAGATCACCTCCAACGAAACCATCAAACAGGCGGTGATGGCCGGCCTCGGCATCGCGCTCATTTCCGCCCACACCACCGCCGCGGAGGTGCGCTCCGGCCGCCTCGGCGTCATCCACGTGCCGGGCCTGCCGATCATGCGCCAGTGGTATGTGGTCAGGCGCAAGGGCAAGAGCCTGATGCCCGCCGCCCAGGCCCTGTGGGACTTCCTCGCCGCGCAAGGCGCCGCCTTCCTGCCGCGGCTGGAGAACTGACCACCGCCTGAGCGTTCAGCGCGCCACCGCGCCGACGAACGGGCCGTAGGACAGCGGCAACAGGCCGCCGAAATGGCCCAGATCGGGGATCAGCGCCTGCGAGATGCCGCCGTCGAGAAACAGCGCGTTCGGTGTTTTCAGGTGATCGCGGAACAGCCGCGCGAAGGTGTGGAAGTTCACCGCGTCCAGCGCCAGCGCGAACACCACCACCTTGCCGCCGGCCCTCACCCCGGCCCCGTTACGGATCTTCAGCGAGTCGGAGCCACGCCGGAACTGCGGATGCAGCCTGCCGCCGATCACCAGCAGCGGCCCCGACTGGGTGGCGAACCGGGGCCGCAGGCGCCCGCGCCGCATGGCCCGCGCGAAACGCCGCGATTCCATCACCCCGGCCCGCGTCTCGCCGATCCACAACACCCCATTCGGCAGCAGATGGAAATTGCCCCGCCCGCGCTTCAGGTTGATCCCCTTCACCACCCGGCCGTCTTCCACATACAGCCCGGCCGGCCGGTGCTCGGGCGTGAACATCCCGGCGTTGAAGGCGAACAGCAGCCGGCGGCCGTCTTTCTCCGCGTATGCCTTCAGCCGCGCGAACGTGCGCAGCGGCTGTCCCGCATCGTCATCCAGCCAGGTGCGCAGCCGCACCTCGCCCACCTCGGCGGTGCAGACGAGAAACGCCGCGCCCTCGAACGCGGTCTGCCGGCAGGCCGGCTCGGCCCGCGCCACACCGGCGGCCAGCAGCACGGCGGCCGCGAATGTGAAAAACCTGCGCATCCTAAGCGCCTGCATAGTCGTCCCCGCGCCCGATGAAAAGCCCCTGCCTTCACAACCGCCGCCGCATCCGCTATGACCGTGCGCGGAAAACGGGGCCTGTTAGACTTTCGGGGGATATCCGCTGGCGAGGCCCCCTGACGATTCCGACCTGTCAACACGAGGGAGACGTTCAAACCCATGCCCAAGAACGCGTTCTACGCCCAGTCCGGCGGCGTCACCGCCGTCATCAACGCCTCCGCCTGCGGCGTCATCGAGGCGGCCCGCGCCAATTCCGACAAGATCGGCACCGTCTATGCCGGCAAGAACGGCATCATCGGCGCGCTGACCGAGGAGTTGATCGACACCAGCAAGGAATCCGACGCCGCCATCGCGGCGCTGCGCCACACCCCGTCCGGCGCCTTCGGCTCGTGCCGCTACAAGCTGAAGAGCCTGGAGGAGAACCAGCGCGAATACGAGCGCCTCATCGAGGTCTTCAAGGCCCATGACATCGGCTACTTCTTCTACAACGGCGGCGGCGACTCGGCGGACACCTGCTACAAGGTTTCACAGCTGTCGGAGAAAATGGGCTTTCCGGTGCAGGCCATCCACGTGCCCAAGACCGTGGACAACGACCTGCCGATCACCGACAACTGCCCCGGCTTCGGCTCCGTGGCCAAATACATCGCCGTCTCCACCCGCGAGGCGTCCTATGACGTGCGCTCCATGGCCAAGACCTCCACGAAGATTTTCGT
>DRPD01000012.1 GCA_011374735.1 Thermopetrobacter sp. | reverse complement strand
GCGGGCGCAACATCGTGATCACCATCCTGTTCCATATCACCGCCGGGCTTTACAACGAGATGTTCGCGACGGAGCCGATGAGCAAGGTGATCCAAACGGGACTGCTCATTTTGGTCTCCATCTGGCTGGTGGCGCGCGAGCCGGATTTCTTTCTCAGGAAAAGCCTGCCTGAAGACGGCGTTTCTTAAGACATGAAATTTCGATCAGCCACGGGCTCGCTGATCGCGTGCGTGCACGATCCCGCTGATGGGATGATGGAAACCGCGTTTACCTCCCCGGCTCATGCCTGTGCCCGCGAAGGCGGGTAGCCGGGCATAAGTCAGAGCGGGTGGCGGCGTTTGCTGCGTCATTGCCGGGCTTGTCCCGGCAATCCAGAATCCCCATGCTCCGATATTTGTGGCGCTGCCGTTCTGGATGCCCGGCACAAGGCCGGGCATGACGTCGTTGCGGGTTGATGGGCCGCGTTCAGCCCGCCGCCTTCTCCCCGCGCAGCAGGCCGGTGACGCTGATGTCTTCGTCCAGCTCGGGCCAGTGAATGCCCTCGCCGTCGCCCAGCAGCGCCCAGTTCTCCAGTTGCTCCCGTGACGCATCGACGAGACACGGAAACCACGCCAGCGGCACGGCGATGCGCCGCCCATCCACGAGCGAGACGATCATCTCGTCCTCAGTGAAGGTGACGTTTTGTATCGCAGCGGCCATCTACGCCCCCAAAACCACATCACCCCATCCGGCCGCTTTTGGGGAACCCTTTCGGCACCACGCGGCCGGCGGTGGCGCGTTTGCCTTGCCAATCGGAAATCTCGGTGAAGGTGCGCGTCCTGCCGCCACCGTCCAGCCATTGCAAGCCGGTGGCGAGGCTGAACGGCTTGGCATCGGCCAGGCCGCCATCCTTGTAGCGTTGCAACCGCACGCCCTTGCCGCGGGTCATTTCGGGCAGGTCGGCGAGCGGGAAGGCCAGCAGCTTGCGGTTGTCGCCAACCACCGCCAGGTGGTCGTGACCTTCCTCGATGCGGCGGCAGACCGCCAGTTCGGCCGGCGGCCTGACGTTCATCACCTGCTTGCCCTTGCGGGTGTTGGCCACCACGTCGGCCTCGCGCACGATGAAGCCGTTGCCCTCGGTGCTGGCCAACAGCAGCTTCGCTTCCGCGTCGTGCACGAACAGGGCCACGATGTCGTCCGCCGCGTCCATGTCGATGGACAGCCTGACCGGCTCCCCGGCGCCGCGCCCGCCGGGCAGCTTGCCGGCGTCCAGGGTGTAGAAACGCCCCGAGGTGGAGGCCAGCAGCAGCTTGTCGGTGGTCTGGGCATGAAAGCAGAAGCGCCCGGCGTCGCCCTCCTTGTAGCTGACCCGCGCCATCTGCTCGGCGTTCAGGTGGCCCTTCAGGGCGCGGATCCAGCCCTTCTCGGAGCACACCACGGTGATCGGTTCTTTCTCCATCAGCGCCGCGTCGAGATCCACCTCCACCTGCGGCGCGTCGGCGATCTCGGTGCGGCGGCGGCCCAGTTCGGTCTTCTTCGACCATTTCTCGCGGATGGCCCGCACCTCTTCGGCCACCTTCTTCCACTGGGCGTCTTCGGAGGCCAGCAGGGCCTGCAACTCGTCGCGCTCCTTCGCCAGCTCCTCGTGCTCGCGGCGGATTTCCACCTCCTGCAGCTTGTTGAGCGCCCGCAGCCGCATGTTGAGAATGGCGTCGGCCTGCGTCTCGGTGAGCTGGAAGCGTTCCATCAGTTCCCGCTTGGGGTGATCGGCGAAGCGCACGATCCTGATCACCTCGTCGATGTTCAGATAGGCGATCAGGAAGCCTTCGAGCACCTCCATGCGGGTGGCGATCTTGTCCAGCCGCCAGTAGCCGCGGCGGATCAGCACCTCCACGCGGTGCTCCAGCCATTGCCGCAGCACGTCGCGCAAGGACAGCACCATCGGCACCTTGCCTTGCGAGAGCACGTTCATGTTCAGCGACACGCGGGTTTCCAGATCGGTCAGCCTGAACAGCGATTCCATCAGCAGCAGCGGATCGACGTTGCGGCTCTTCGGCACCAGCACGAGGCGCACGTCCTCCGCCGATTCGTCGCGCACGTCATCCAGCAGCGGCAGCTTGCGGGCCGAGAGCAGATCGGCGATCTTCTCCACCAGCCGCGCCTTGGCCACCTGCCAGGGGATTTCGCTCACCACGATCTGCCATTGGCCGCGGCCCAGCTCTTCCTTCTCCCACTTCGCGCGCACGCGAAAGCCGCCACGGCCCGTCTCGTAGGCCTGGCGGATGTTCTCCCGTGGCTCCACCAGCACGCCGCCGGTGGGCAGGTCGGGGCCGGGCACGTATTGCATCAGCTTGTCGATGCCGGCGTTGGGGTGCTTGATGAGGTGCAGGGCGGCATCGCATAGCTCTTCCACGTTGTGGGGCGGAATGGCGGTGGCCATGCCCACGGCGATGCCCTGCGATCCGTTGGCCAGCAGGTTGGGAAACGCGCCGGGCAGCACCACCGGCTCGCTGTCCTCGCCGTTGTAGGTGTCGCGGAAATCGACCGCGTCCTCCTCCAGCCCCTCCAGCAGGGCCATCGCCACGTCGGTCAGCCGCGCTTCCGTGTAGCGATAGGCGGCCGCGCCGTCGCCGTCGATGTTGCCGAAGTTGCCCTGGCCCTCGACCAGCGGGTAGCGCACCGCGAAGCCCTGGGCCAGGCGCACCATGGCGTCATAGACCGCCTGATCGCCGTGCGGGTGGAACTTGCCGATCACGTCGCCGACCACGCGGGCGCATTTCTTGAAGCCGGCGGCCGGGTCGAGCTTCAGGACGTGCATGGCATACAGCAGCCGCCGGTGCACCGGCTTCAGCCCGTCGCGCACGTCGGGCAGCGCCCGGTGCATGATGGTGGACAGCGCATAGGCCAGATAGCGCTCCTCCAGCGCCTGTTGTAGCGAGATGACATCGCCGCCCGAATCAGTTCCCGCATGTTCGCTCATGGAAGGAAATTAGCCCAGCGGCGCGGCGCTGGCAAAAGCCGGCCGCCGCCGGGTGAGGCCGGGCGGCGCTTCCGCCATGCGGCAAGGGGCGGAGGCGGCTTGACAACGGCCATGCCGCATTGTGAGAAGGGGCGCATCGAGTGACGCTTCAAGCGCGATTTCTCAAGGAGGGACAGACCATGAAGAAGCCGATCTACCGCCGGGCCTACAAGGGGGAAACCTGGCACTGGTGCACCAACTGCTCCGAATGGCCGGAGAACGACTACACCATCCGCCACTATCTGCCGCAGCGTGACAAACCGTGCCCGGCGTGCCAGAAGCTGGATGACGCGGGCAAGTGCGAGCGGGCCTGAATCAGAAGCCAGAAGTCAGTAGTCAGAATGGTATTTGTGGCGCCGCTCCGGCTGACTTACCGGGGTGGCGCACTATTTGCCCACGCCCTTTCCGGTTTCCGGCCTCCGAATGCCAAACTGCCGCCCAAGTTCAGGGGCATCATGCTCTTGAAACGAGAGGCGAATCGACCGGTGGCTGGAGGCAAGCTCATGAACGTGCATGCGCACAAGACGATGGCGCACAAGCGGGGCGAGGCGCGCGAGCGGTTGGCGCTGTTTCTGCCGGCGTCGGTGCTGCGCAGCTTCTTCGCCCGGGTGCCACCGGGAAAACGGGCCGATTTCGCGGCCAGGGCCATTCTGGCGGCGCTGGAGCGCGACGCGGCGGAGACGTGACGCCGGTGAGGATGTCAGCCCGCCTCATCGGGGAAGTCCGGCGGCTTGCGCGCGGGGCGCGGATTGGCTAAGCCTCCGGGCATGAAGAAAACATTTTCCTTCACCCGCTGGCTGCCGCATGACGCCGACCACCTGTTCGCCATCGTCTCCGACGTGGACGAATATCACCGCTTCGTGCCGCTGTGCGAGGAAGCGCGGGTGTGGGACGTCACCATCGATGGCCCCATCAAGCGGTTTCGCGCCGAGCTGACGGTGGCCTATCGGAAGATGAACATCCGCGAATCCTTCATCTCCGACGTGGAGGCCGACGCCGAACGGCGGCTGGTCATCGCCCGGGCGACGGAAGGGGCGGTGAAGGAGCTGGAGAACCGTTGGCTGATGCGGCCGCGCGACGGCGGCACCGACGTGGTGTTCTCCTTGAAATTCAAGATGCGTTCACGGCTGTTGCAGCTGGCGGTCAACGCGGTGCTGGACAGGGCGGCGGCGAAAGTTCTCGACGCCTTCGAGCGGCGCGCCGCGGAACTGGCGCCCAAGACGGCGTGAAGACGAAGCCGGGAAGCGACGGGGGCGCCGGTGGCCCGAGATCCCGACTGTCGTCAGGATGACGAGATTCCTTTCATGCGTGCGTTTGCGGCACGAGACTGAAGGCTTTGGCCAGCGTTTGAAAAGGCGCGGCGGCTCAAGCGAAGTTCAGGGTGCGCCACCAGGGGTCGGCGCGCAAGTATTGGCGGAACGGGGTGTCGGAGGCGGGGGGCGCGAAGGTGATGTAGCGCCACGCCTCGCGCAATTGTTCACTTGATAAGCGGCGCAGCCATTGCAAACCGGCGGCGGGGTCGAAGCGGCGGCCGGTGCGCCGTTCGAAATTGGCCGGCAGGTTGACCCAGATGGCGGCCTCGAACTCGTCCTGCGCCATCAGCCAGTCATGGACGATGCGGCCGATGGCGGGGCGGCAATTGACCGGGGGCAGGCCCTTTCTCACCATGCCGATGGCGCTCAGAGGACCGCGCTCGCGGCGCGCCAGATCGCGGGCCGCGGCGGGCAGCTCGTGGCGCGTGGAACGGGTGACGTGGGTGGCAACGCGATGGCCGGCCCGTTCGTCGATGGTGAGCACCAGCGCGCCGCGGCGCTTCGCGGAGATGCGCGAGAACTCCACCGGCAGGCGCGGCCCGGCGCGCTCGCGCCAGCCGCCGGTGATGTGCGGCGCCAGGTTGTCTTCGTCCCAGATCAGGGAACCATAGGCGATGATGGCGATGGACATGGCGGATGATTCTGTGACAAACGTTGCCCCAAACTGTCCCAAGCGTCCATGATCAGGCAATTGTGGTTAACGAATGGCGAACAACGCTTGAGCGCCACGTCGCTCAAGGTCATTTTCATTCCCAGCCGCGCGGGGTTCATTTTATTAATGGTTCTGAAGACCATCCCTACGCCCTGCCAACCGCCCGTATTGTGGAGGTGACGGTTGGCAGGGCGCAGGGATGGTCTCAGGACAGAACGGGAAACATGAACGCTGACACCACCTCATCTCTCGCCATGCGCAAGCGGCGCATCCGGGTCAGGGCGACGCATCGCGGCATGAAGGAGCTGGATCTGCTGCTCGGAAGGCTGGCCGAGGAGGTGTTGGACGATCTGGACGACGCGGGCGTGGCGGCGTTCGAGCGGTTGCTGGAGGCGCCCGACGGGCTGCTGCTGGAGTGGATCGGCGGGCAGGCGACGCCGCCGGCGGAACATGACGGGCCGCTGCTGCGGCGGTTGAAGCAATATCATTTCGGCGGATGATGGACACGCGGGCGCTGGAAACGGCCCTGCCAGCGGCGGGGGAAGCGGTGACGTTCGCCGGGGTGCCGGAGGGCATGACGGCGCCGGTGCTGGCCGACGCGGCCCGGCTGGCGGCGCGCGCGGGGCGCGTCGTCCTGCACGTGGCGCCGGCCGACGTGGCGCTGGCCAGGCTGGCGGCGGCGCTTTCCTTCTTCGCGCCCGATGTGCCGGTGCTGCGGTTTCCGGCCTGGGACTGCACGCCCTATGACCGCACCTCGCCGTCGGCGGCCATCGTGGCTCAGCGCATGGCGGCGCTGGCGGCGCTGGCGGCGCGGCGCGAGACGGGCGAGGCGGGGGCGCTGATCGTATTGACCACGGTGAACGCGCTCAGCCAGCGCACGGCGCCGACGGCCATGCTGGAGGGGGCGACGCTGCACTTGCGGCCGGGCATGCTGCGCGCGCCGGAGGAGCTGGCGCAATGGCTGGCCGGGCAGGGTTATGAGCGCACCGGCACGGTGATGGGGCCGGGGGAATTCGCGCAGCGTGGCGGCATCCTCGATCTGTTCGCGCCGGGCGCGGACGGGCCGGTGCGGCTCGACTTCTTCGGCGACGAGCTGGAGAGCATCCGCCGGTTCGACATCGAGACGCAGCGCAGCACCCGCGCTCTCGATGCGCTTTCGTTGCAGCCGGCGCGCGAGGTGGTGCTGACGGATGAGGCCATCGCGC
>DRPD01000011.1 GCA_011374735.1 Thermopetrobacter sp. | reverse complement strand
GCGCTCTGGCGGGCCGGCATCGGCGCCAAGTTCACGATGGGCCCGGCCTACGTGGCCGTTGCCGCCTCTACCCTTAACCTGGCGCTCTGGGGTGTCAGCGCCGAGCTGGGCGCCAAGGTCGACAAGGTGGCCTTCGCCGTGACCGCCGGTTATGAGAACACGGGCTTTTGGAGCGCCGGCGCGCAGGTGTTCTACAACGTCAACAGCCACCTGCTGTTCGGTGTGCGCGGCATGTACTGGAACACCGGTGTACTCGGTGGCATGTTCATCGCCCAGGCCAAGTTCTGATCATCTGATCGGATCACGCGAAACAATAGGCCGCGGAGGGTTTCCTCCGCGGCCTTTTCCATGTGCGCGCCCATGTCGGAGAGCGGCCCGTCAGCGCGTCGGAACGATCGTCGCGTCTGGCTCCCGTGCCGCGTGAAACGCTCTGGCTTGATGCTCGGGCGGCGGATGGGCGGGCAAGAAGCTTTCGCCCCGTATGCGGATATCCTATGATCCATCCGGGCCATGCGAGAGGATGGCATCAACGGACACCACCGGCGAGCCTTGCCGGTGATCGTGTATGACGCAAGTGAAGGACGTGACGCGATGGACGAAAGCGCGGTTGATGCGCCTCATGAAAACGATGAAGGGATGATGGCCGCCGCAATGGCGCCGCGCCTGCCGCCGGTGGCCGAGGCCCGTTCCGTGGCCGCGGCGCTCAGGGTGGAGAACCGGCTGCTGGCGGCGCTGGCGGTGTTCAGCGTGTTGATCAATGCGCTGATGCTCACCGGCCCGATGTTCATGTTGCAGGTCTACAATCTGGTGCTGCCCGCGGCCAGCACCGAAACACTGCTGGTGCTGGGGCTGCTGGTGGTGCTGTTGTTTCTGGCCTATGGCCTGCTGGAACTGGTGCGCGGCCGCCTGCAGGCGCGTTTGGCGGCGCGCATCGTGCAACGTTTGCGCCGGCCGCTGTTCGCTGCCATGGCGCGGCTCTCCCTGAACAGCGGCGGCGCCCCGGCCGCCATGCAGCCGGCCCGCGATCTGGAGGTGATCAACAACTATTACGGTGGCCCGGCCTTTCTGTTCTGGTTCGATGCGCCGACGGCGCCGTTGTATTTCGCCGTCATCTTCCTGATGCACCCCTGGCTGGGGGTTTATGCCGTCGCCGCCCTGGCGCTGTTGCTGCTCATGGCGCTGTTTTTTCACAAGCGGGCGCAGCGGCCATTGCAAGACGTGCAGCGGGCGCAGGCCGGTCAACACGGCGTGCTGGACGCCACCCGGCTCAATGCCAGCGCCGTCGCCGCCATGGGCATGACCTCTTCGGTGGCCCGATTGTTCGACACCGCTCATGATGGCGCCATCATCGCCACCACCCGGGCCCGCGACCGCACGGGCACGCTGTCCAGCGTTACCCGCGCGCTGCGCCTGCTGTTGCAATCGGGCATGCTGGCGCTGGGCGCGCTGCTGGTCATCCGCAACGAGATTCACGCCGGCGCGATGATCATCGCCTCCATCATTCTGGCCCGCGCGCTGTTCCCCGTCGATCAGTTCATCGCCCATCTGCAACTGCGCGGCAATTTACGCCAGGCTCGCACGCGCATCGACAAGTGGCTCGCCGCGCTGCCCCCGAACAAGCGCCCGACGCCCTTGCCGCCGCCGCGTGGCGTGCTGGAGGTGAAGGCGCTGGCGGTCCATGTGCCGAATGGCAAATTGCCGGTGCTGCACGGGGTTTCCTTCACCGCCAGGCCGGGGCGCATCGTGGTGGTCGCCGGGCCGGTGGGGGTTGGCAAATCATCGCTGTTGCGCGCCCTCGTCGGCGCCTGGCCGGTGCGCGAACAGGCCGGAAGCGTGAAGCTGGACGGCGCCTCCTTCGATCAATGGTCGGACGAGGACAGAGGCCGCTTCATCGGCTACCTGCCACAGGAGGCGCGGCTGTTCGATGACACCATCCGCGCCAACATCACCCGCTTCCGCCCCGATGCGACGGCGGAACAGCTCTGGGAGGCGGCCCGCCGCGCCGGCGCGGAACGGCTGATCCGCGATCTGGGTGGCTACGACGCGCCCGTCGGCCCCAATGGCGAGCGGCTGTCCACCGGCCAGCGCCGCCGCATCGCGTTGGCCCAGGCGCTGTTCGGAAATCCGGAGTTGATCGTCCTGGACGAGCCGGAAACGGGACTGGACGACGACGGCATGGCGGCGTTGCTGAAGGTGTTGAGCGAGCTGCGCGAAGCCGGCCGGACCATCATCCTCAGCAGCCACGCCGCCAAGCTTCATGACATCGCCGACGATCTGCTGCTGCTGGATTACGATCAACGACGCCGCGGCCGCCAGCTGATGTTCGGCCCCCGCCAACGGGTCTTGCGCGAACTGGCCGCCCGGCGCAAGAAAACCGCGCCGGCGCCGCGTGTCGGCGCCGGGCGGATGGTGGGCAAGATGAAAATCGTCACCGACCAGCCCCCGCGCCAGCGGGGCAATGATTGAATGAGGCAACGGATGGTATCAAGGCGCGAGCCACGGCACGACGGGACTGAGCAGCGACACGTCTTCGCGTTGCGCATCAGGACATGGCTGCTGGCCGGGTTCATGATCGCCGCGCTGTTGCCGGGCGGCATCCTGTTGTGGAGCTGGCTCACCACCATCGAGGGCGCGGTGATCGCGTCGGGTCGTTTCGTGGTGGAATCCCACCCCAAGGCGGTGCAGCATCTAGAAAGCGGCGTCATCGCCGACATCCTCGTCAGGGAAGGGCGGGCCGTGAACAAGGGCGACCTGCTGATCCGGCTGGACGGCTCTTCGCTGCTGGCCAGGCGGGCCATCGTCCAGGAGCAACTGGACGCCTTGCGGGTGGAGCGCGCCCGGTTGCTCGCCGAGCTGGCCGGCGCCGCCGACATCACCTTCCCGGCCGATCTGCCGCGCCGCGCCGCCACATCGCCCAAACTGGCCCAGCTGCTGCGCGCCCAGCGCAATTTGCTGCGCATGCGCCGCGAGCGGCTCGGCAACATGGAGAAGATCATCCAGCGGCGGGTCGCCGCCTTGCGCGAACGCATCGCCGGCTTGAAACGGGGGAACGAGGCCCGGCAGCGACAGATCGCCTTGTTGAAGCAGGAAATCGCCACCGTGGAAGAGTTGCTGCGCAAGGGCAACGCCAGACTGCCGCGTTTGCTGGAACTGAAGAGATCCCTGGCCCGCCTGGAGGGCGCATATGCTGAAACCCGGGGCCAGATCGCCCAGGCCAGGGAAAAGATCGCGGAACTGGACTCACAGTTACTGCATGAAAAGAACGGTAATCGGGAAAAGGTCAGCGAACGGCTGAAGGACATCCTGCCCCGGATCATCGAACTGGAACAGAACCGCATCGAACTGGACCGGAAGATCGGCCGCCTGGAGATTCGCGCCCCGGTCAGCGGGCGGGTGCACAACATGCAGGTGCACACCATCGGCGGCGTCGTCAGAGCCGGGGAGACGATCATGGAGATCGTGCCCGGCGACGACCGGCTGGTGGTGCGGGCGCGGGTATCCGTGAGTGACATCGAACAGCTGCATGCCGGCCAGAAGGCGCGCCTGCATCTGACCGCCTACAATGCGCCGGACATGCCGGTGGTGCAGGGCAGGGTCGTGCGGATTTCCGCCGACGTGTTGCGGGATCAGCGCAGCGGCCGGCCATTCTACCGGGTCGATGTGGAGATCCCGCCACGCGAATGGAGCCGCCTGGGGCCGGACAGGCGGCCGGTGCCCGGCATGCCGGCGGAAGTGTTCATCAGCACCTATCCGCGCTCGCCGCTGCACATCATGATGAAGCCGCTCTTCGACTCCATGCAACGGGCGCTCAGGTTCGGGTGAGGGTGCATCCCCGCGCCGACGGCACGGCCGCCCCGGATGGCGGGCATCAGCCCAAGCTGGCGGCCAGAACGCCCCGGCCGGTCAGGCGCCCCTTGGCGCCTCCCGCGCCTCCGCAAGAAGAATCCCCGCCCGGCCTCACCGCCGCGGCGCGGCGACGCCTTGCGGCTGGCCGGTCAGGATGGTGATCATCTTCTCAAGCCGGATCAGCCGCCGTGCCACGCGGCGGGTGTCTTCGATGGTGACGGCCTCGATCAGCCGCTTGCGGCGCTTGAGGTAGTCGATGCCCAGGTTGTAGCCGCGGATGCCCAGCAGATTCGAGGCGATGCCCGACAGGCTGCCGAAACCGAGATAATAACTGTTGATGATATAGGTCTTGGCCTCGCGCAGTTCCTTTTCCGTCGGCCCCTCTTCGGCCAGCCGCGCCAGCGTCTGGCGCATCAGCTTCAGGGTTTCGCCGGCCTTGCCGTTGACGGTGGAGGCGTGGGCCAGGAAGACACCGGTCTTGCGCAAGGCATGGAGCGCCGCGTAGGTGGAATAGGTCAGGCCGCGCTTCTCGCGCAGCTCCGTATTGAGGCGCGAGAGATTGCCACCGCCCAGAATGTAGCGCACCAGTTCCGCGGCGATGAAATCGGGATCGGCGCGCACCGGCGCTTCATGCCCCATGAAGATCAGGGTTTGCGGGATCGGACGTTTGATGATCCTCGTCACCGGCCGTTGCGGAAAGACCGGCTTGTCGATCTCCCTGATGCCGGATTTGGCGGGCAGTTCGCCGAAGGTGGCGTCCACCAGCCGCGCCGCCGTCGCCGCATCGATATCGCCGGCCATGGTGACGAGCAGCTTGTTGCGGGCGAACAACCGCCGGTGCAGGTCCCGCAGATCGCCCGCCGTGATGGCCCGCAGGCTGGCCAGGGCGCCATAGCCGCTGCGCGCATAGGGGTGATCGCCGAACAGCGCCTTCTTGAAGGCCTGGAAGGCGATATGGTCGGGCTGCTGCCGCTTGCGCTTCAGCGTCGCGATGAGTTGGCGGCGCATGCGTTCCACGGCGTCGGCGTCGAAGCGTGGCCTGGTGAGCGCCAGTTTCAGCAACGCGAAAGAAGCCTCGCGGTTGCGTGTCAGTGTCTTGAAGGAGCCTGAGAAGTAGTCCAGGGAAGAACTGAAGGACAGCTTCATGGCCAGTTCCTCGACGCGCCGCTGAAAGACCTGCGAGGGCATGTCGCCGGCGCCCTCGTCGAGCATCACGGAGAGGAATGTGGCCAGCCCCTGTTTGTCTTCCGGGTCATGACTTTCGCCGCCGAAGAATCTGAAATCCATCACGATGAGCGGGATGGCATGATCTTCCACCAGCCAGATGGTGATGCCCTTCGGGGTTTTCACTTCCCGGATGTCGAGCGCGGTGGCGGGGGTGGCGATGGCCAGCAGCACAAGGACGCTGGCGAACAGGGCGCGCAGTGGGTGGAGGATGGTCATCGCGCCGTCTCCTTTTCTTTGGTCGCGCCTTGTCGGGTCGCCTTCGCCGGCCCGGGGTCGTCGGCCGCCGGCAACAGCCAGCCGGTGACGTGCTTCTTCAGCGCCCAGCTGGCCAGCATCCGCTTGATGCGCTCCGTGTTGACGGCGCGCAGGCGCTCCTCCCATTTCAGCACGTCATCGGCACTGCCGTCGGCGGCCAGGGTCGAGCCGAACATGCGGGCCAGGCCGAATTGCGAGTCGAGCGCGTAGACGGCTTCGGCGGTGAGCACGTTGATGGCATGCCCGATGTCCGTTCCCGGCAGCCCGTCGCGCTTGACCTCCGCCAGCAGCCGCTCGATGCGCGCCTCCAGCTTTTCCGGGCTGACGCCCGGCGCCGGGGTGGCGTAGACGCCGAATTCACCGTAGTCGCGGCCTTCGCCCGAATACCAGGCGCCGGCGTTGGTGGCGATTTTCTCCTTCACCACCAGCGTGCGGTAGATCAGCGACGTGGAACCGCCGCCGAACGCCTCGGCGAACACCTCCCAGGCATGGGCGGCGCCGTCCTTCGCGGTGCGGTAGGTCGGCGTTACCCACATGCGCTGAAAGGCCGGCGTGCGGATGCGCTCATCGCGCATGACGACGCGCCTGGCCGTGAGCAGCGGCGGCTCGGCGGTGCGCGCCCGTTCCTCGACCTCGGCGGTGTTCTTCAGCTTGCCGTAGTGCTGTTCGGCCAGCTTCAGCGCGGCCGCCGGATCGACGTCGCCGACGATCACCACGATGGCGTTGGCCGGGGTGTAGTGGCGGCGGTAGAAGGCCATGGCGTCCTTCAGCTTCAGCCGTTCCACGTCGTCCATCCAGCCGACCACCGGCCGGCGGTAGGGGTGGGCCAGATACAAGGTGGCGCGCAGCCGCTCGCCAAACAGGGCGCGCGGGTCGTTGTCGGTGCGCAGGCGGCGCTCCTCCTTGATGACCTCGCGTTCGGTATCGACCTCTTTCTGCGACAATTGCAGGTTCTGCATGCGCTCCGCCTCCATGGCCATGACGCGGCCCAGATGGCGCGCCGCGATGCGCTGGTAATAGGCGGTGTAGTCGAAGCTGGTGAAGGCGTTGTCCTGCCCGCCCAGGCGTTCGATGATGCGCGAGAACTCGGCCGGCGGGATACTCTTCGTGCCCTGGAACATCAGATGCTCGAAATAGTGGGCCAGCCCCGTCTTGCCGGCCGGCTCGTCGGCGGAACCGACGCGATACCACACCATGTGGGTGACGGTGGGGGCGCGCCGGTCGGGAATGACGATGACGCGCATGCCGTTTTTCAAGGTGTGCTGGGTCACGTCGACATTCAGCGCCGCCGCCGGCAGCGCCATGGCCAGCAGCAGCACGAGGGCGGCCAGCAGGCGCGGGGTGGGAGGGGTGCGATGGATCATGTCAGCGTCCGATCTTCAATCCGCCGATCTTGAAATTGGTGCGGATGTTGGAAAGCAGGTTGGCGATGCGCTTGCGCTTCACCTTGGGAATCGCGGCCAGCTCGGCGTTCAGCTCGCGCACCGTCTTGGGGCGGCCGTCAGCGTGATAGAGGCTGATGCCGTTCTTCGACAGCACCGCCTGTTCGTCGGCGGTGAGCACGTTGACGGCCAGCTTGTCGCCGGACGGATCGGCCGGCTGGGCCGGCACTGCGGGCGCGGCGGTTTCCCCCGGCAACGGCTGATAGGCCGAGCCGCCGGCATCGGCCGCCCGGGTGTTGTTGGAGGGCCGGGCGGCCGGCCCGTCGTTGGCCAGGCTGGTATCCGGCGGCATGGTCAGCGGCCGGCCCGCCGCCGGCGTGTCGTCGATGCCGGGGCTGGTGTCGAACAGCGACGCGCCACAGCCGGAAAGCAGCGCGGCGGCGGCGATCAGGGGCATGATGCGCAGGGCAGGGGTCATGGGGCGCTCCCGTTGCGGGGGGTGTCGGCTGCGTCGCGACCGTCATGGGTAAAGGAGTCATACAGCAGCAATATGACGCCGGCAACGATGGCGACATCGGCGATGTTGAACACATACCACGAGAACGCGCCCACATGAAACCAGAAGAAATCGGCCACCGCGCCGTGGATGACGCGATCCAGCGCGTTGGCCAGCGCCCCGCCGATGATCATGCCGATGGCCGCCGCCGGCACGGCGCGGCGCTGGCGGGCCAGCCACCACAGCAGGGCGGCGCTGACGGCCAGCGCCACGGCGGTCAGCAGCCAGCGCCCGGCGTCGGACTGCTGGGTGAACCAGCCATAGGAAACGCCGCGGTTCCAGGCCAGCACGATGTCGAAGAACGGCGCCAGGCGGATGCGCGGCAGCGGCCAGGCGTCGAAATCGACGATGCGGAACATCACCAGCTTGAAGCCCTGATCGGCGAGAAAGGCCAGCGCCGCGCACAGCAGCCCGGGCAAGGTGGCCGGGCCATGGATGCGCCTGCCGCCGCGCTTGTCCTGTTCGCTCATGGTGCGCTCCGTTGCATCGGCGGTGTTCAATAACTGACCGTGACCACGATGTAGTCGCTGTAGACGCCCGGTTGCGGCGTCGGCTGCGGTGGCACCCGGCCGTAGGCGGTGAGCGTCTGCGCCGCGCCGTTGCCGACGCCGGGCTGATTGTTGCTGGCGCTGGTGCCCCAGGGCAGGGTGCGCGCCGCGTCGCGGTAGATGCCATAGACGACCTGCTGGCCGCCCGGGCCGCTCATCCGCCGGTCGCCCGGCCCGCCGCCGCCGCCGCCTTGCGACAGGGACACCCGGTAGCTGGTGCCCTTGGTGCAGGTCACGGTGATGGTGTTGCTGGCGTCGATGTTGGCGCCCAGCATGCCGGCGGTGCCGAAGTTCATGTTGGTGGCCGACACCGCACAGGCGGGCTGCACGGTGGCGCTCACGCTGAACGACGCCGTGGCGCTTTTCGCCCCGCTCAAGGTGTCGCAGGTCATGCCCGGCGTGTAATAGGCATAGCGGATCTGCACGTCCGTGGAAGAGAACGTGGACAAGTAGGAACCGGCGGCGATGCCGGTCTGGCCGGCGGGGATGGCGGCGGGCATGCTCCAGCTGCGCGAGAACCAGCCGAAGAACCACCAGGTACTGCTCAGGGTTTCGATGAATGTCGGCGGCCTCGGCGGATGCGGCCACAGCCACGAACCCCAGACGGCGCCGCCGGAGGGGTGAAAGATGTTGTAGGCCAGCTTGTCCGCCCCGTTGGCCATGTGGCGCGGATCGCCGCCGCCGGCCACGCCGCCGCTGCCGGCGCCGATGTTGGGGCAGATGATGATCCGGCGCCCCGGCGTTCCCCAGCAGAAGGCCGAAAACGTGCCCGCCGTGGTGGCCCCGGCGCCGTTGATGATGTCGATGCTGCCGAAGTTGAGGCTGCTGAGGGAGAGCGAGCAGCTCTGCGCCAGCGCCGGCGCTGTGGCCCACGCCAGCGCGACGATGCCCAACACCGCCCGTTTCAAGATCATGATCGGCAACGCCTTCGCATCCGTTTGCCGCCGGAAAGTTGAAATCACTGTTTACCCGATTCTCCCGCGAAACATAACATGTCCGTGATGATGCACGCCTTGGTTGTGATTGTCTCCACCCCGCCGCCGGCCGCCGCGTCAGCCCTCCAGCGTCTGGCCGGTGCGGACCATCCATTCGCGCACGGCCTCGGCGTCGCGCGCCGTGATGTCGGGGAAGTCGGGATCGGCCCCCACGTCGTCGCTGATCTTCCATGAGCGGGCGCACTTCCGGCCGCCGGCCTTTTTCACCACCACGGCGACGCCCGGCACGTCGTCGAGCCGGAAGGCGTCGGCCGGGCCGTCGCCCGCCTCCACCCGCAGGGCGGAGGTGATGGCCATTTCCGCCATGTCGATGCCGTCGATGGCGTCGCGCAGCTTCTCGTCGCCGATGAACACCTCAGGCGCCGCCTCCAGCGATGCGCCGATCATCTTCTCGCGCCGCGCGATCTCCAGCGCCCCGGTGATGACGGCGCGCACCTTGCGGATGGCGGTGAACCGTTCGGCCAGCGCCTCGTCGCGCCACTCTTCCGGCGCGTCGAGGAAGGTTTGCAGGTGCACCGAGTCGTCCACCGCCGGGTAGCGGCTCCAGAAGGCCTCTTCGGTGGTGAAGGCCAGCATCGGGGCCAGCAGCCGCACGAGGTGCTCGAACAGCAGATGGATCACCGTGCGCGCGCTCTTGCGGCGCATGGCGGAATACGGGTCGCAATACAGCGCATCCTTGCGGATGTCGAAATAGAAGGCGGAGAGATCCACCGTCATGAAGGTATTCAGGAGCGTATAAGCGCGCTTGAAGTCATAGGCTTCATAGGCCTTTCGCACGCCTTCGGACACCTCCGCCAGCCGGTGCAGGACGTAACGCTCCAGATCGGGCATGGCGGCGATATCGGTCACCTCTTCGGCGGCGGCGTCGTAATCGGCCAGGGCGCCCAGCATATAGCGGATGGTGTTGCGCAGCTTGCGGTAGGCGTCGGCCATGCTCTTCAGGATTTCCGGCCCGATGCGCAAATCCTCCGAATAGTCCGAGGCCATCACCCACAGGCGCAGGATGTCGGCTCCGTAT
>DRPD01000010.1 GCA_011374735.1 Thermopetrobacter sp. | reverse complement strand
GAACGTCCCGCCGGTGCGTTCCAGCTCCCACGGCCCCGGGGGGGCGGAGACGAAAATGGTCTGCGGGCGCATCAGCTCCCATTCCTCGAAGCGCAGCGGGCGGTTGTCGACGCACGACGGCAGGCGGAAGCCGTATTCGGCCAGCGTCGCCTTGCGGTTGTAGTCGCCACGGAACATGCCGCCCAGCTGCGGGATGGTGACGTGGCTTTCATCGACGAACAGGATGGCGTCGTCGGGCAGATACTCGAACAGCGTCGGCGGCGGCTCGCCCGGCGCGCGGCCGGTGAGATAGCGCGAGTAGTTCTCGATGCCCTTGCACGATCCGGTGGCCAGCATCATCTCGATGTCGAATTGCGTGCGCTGTTCCAGCCGCTGCGCCTCCAGCACGCGCCCCGCCGCGTGATACCGCTCCAGCCGTTGGCGCAGCTCCTCCCTGATGCCGGCGACGGCCTGCCGCAGCGTCGGCTTGGGCGTCACGTAATGGGAGTTGGCGTAGATGCGCACCTCCTCCAGCCGCGCGGTGCGCCTGCCGGTCAGCGGGTCGAACTCGACGATTTCTTCAAGCTCATCACCGAAGAAGGAGAAGCGCCACGCCCGGTCTTCCAGATGCGACGGCCAGACCTCCAGCACGTCGCCGCGCAGGCGGAACGCGCCGCGCATGAAGTCGGCGTCGTGGCGCTCGTATTGCAGCCCCACCAGCGCCTCGACGATCTTTTTCAACGGCTTTTCCTCGCCGGTTTGCAGCGCCAGCGCCGTCTCGGCGTAGGTTTCCACGTCGCCGATGCCGTAGATGCAGGATACGGAGGCCACCACGATCACGTCGTCGCGCTCCAGCAACGCGCGGGTGGCGGCATGGCGCATGCGGTCGATCTGTTCGTTGATGGCGCTGTCCTTCTCAATGTAGGTGTCGGTGCGCGGCACGTAGGCCTCCGGCTGGTAGTAGTCGTAGTAGGAAACGAAATACTCCACCGCATTGTCGGGAAAGAAGCGCTTGAACTCGCCGTAGAGCTGGGCGGCCAGCGTCTTGTTGTGGGCCAGCACCAGGGCCGGGCGCTGCTCGGTCTCGATCACCTTGGCCATGGTGAAGGTCTTGCCCGACCCGGTGACGCCCAGCAGCACCTGATCCACCTCGCCGTTTTCCAGGCCCTCGGCCAGCGCCGCGATGGCGGCGGGCTGATCGCCTTGCGGCTGAAACTCGGTGACCATGCGAAAGCGCCGGCCGCCTTCCAGCTTGCGGGCCGGGCGGGCCGGGCAGTAGGGGGTGAAGTTTTCACACTTCGGCTCCGGCGGCCGAAAGCTTTTGAGCGTCTCGGCCACGGAGGTGCCGTCCACCACCGGCGCGGGCGGCTCCTCCATGCCCAGCGGCCGGATCGGCCCTTGTGAGCGGCTGTGTCCCATGGGGCGCAATATAGCGGCTCATCTGGCCGGAGGCGATTCATCTGGTGGCGAAGCACCTCCCCGCGTCATTGCCGGACTTGTTCCGGCAATCCAGCAAGCAGCGCCACAATGATACAACGCTTCAGCCCCATTCCCGGCCTGTGCCATGTTGAAAGGCCGCACTGGATTACCGGGACAAGCCCGGTAATGACGAAGAAGAGCGGGTGAGGATCGACATTTTCTAACATTCTGTGCATGTGCGGTTGCGTCGCCTTTGCCGGCCATCGACGATCTGCTATGGCGCGGCCCTGAAGAGCATCGGACAACCGGGAGGCCACCATGTCCAGCCCCATCCGCCGCGCCCTCATTTCCGTATCCGACAAGACCGGGCTTGAGGATTTCGCCCGCGCGCTGGCCGAGGAGTTCAACATCGGGATCATTTCCACCGGCGGCACGGCGAACGCCCTGAAAGACGCCGGCATCGCCGTCACCGACGTTTCCGAGGTGACCGGGTTTCCCGAGATCATGGACGGGCGGGTGAAGACCCTGCATCCGAAGGTGCACGGCGGCCTGCTGGCGGTGCGCGGCGACGCGGAACATGAGAAGGCGATGGAAGACAACGGCATCGCGCCGATCGATCTGCTGGTGGTCAATCTCTATCCGTTCGAGCAAACGGTGGCGGCCGGGGCCGATTACGACGCTTGCGTGGAGAACATCGATATCGGCGGCCCGGCGATGATCCGCGCCGCGGCGAAGAACCACGGAAGCGTCACCGTCGTCGTCGATCCGGCGGATTACGACAAGCTGCTGGGCGACATGCGCCAGCACGGCGGGGCCACCTGCGCGAAATTCCGCCGCAAGCTGGCCCACAAGGCGTTCGCCCGCACCGCGGCCTATGACGCGGCCATCTCCAACTGGCTGGGGCAGGTGGTCGATCATCCGGACGGCAAGGCGGAAGGCTTCGGCCGCACCTTCACCGCGCAGTTCGCGAAGAAACAGGACATGCGCTACGGCGAGAACCCGCATCAGGCCGCCGCCTTTTACGTGGAGCCGGACGCGGCGGAGCCGTCGGTGGCCCATGCGGAACAGTTGCAAGGCAAGGAGCTGTCCTACAACAACATCGCCGACGCCGACGCGGCGCTGGAGTGCGTGAAGCAGTTCGACGAGGCCCCGGCCTGCGTCATCGTCAAGCACGCCAACCCGTGCGGCGTGGCCACCGGCGAATCATTGCCGGAAGCCTACGAGCGCGCCTTCGCCACCGATCCGGAATCGGCCTTCGGCGGCATCATCGCCTTCAACCGGCCGCTGGACGAGGCCACGGCGAAAGCGATCATCGACAAGCAGTTCGTGGAAGTGATCATCGCCCCGGAAGTCTCCGAAGCGGCGGCTGCCGCGGTGGCGAAGAAGAAGAACGTGCGACTGTTGCAGACCGGGCGGTGGGGCGGGAAGCCGTCGGCGCGGCTGGACTACAAGAAGGTGACCGGCGGGTTGCTGGTGCAGGACGCCGATCTGGCGCTGTTCGACGAGCTGAAGGTGGTGACGAAGCGCGCCCCGACGGAACAGGAGATGCGCGATCTGCTGTTCGCCTGGAAGGTGTGCAAGTTCGTGAAGTCCAACGCCATCGTCTATGCGAAGGACGAGATGACCATCGGCGTCGGCGCCGGGCAGATGAGCCGCGTGAATTCCGCCCGCATCGCGGTCATCAAGGCGGAGCATGCGGGGCTTGAGGTGACAGGCTCCGTGGTCGCCTCCGACGCCTTCTTCCCGTTCGCCGACGGCCTGTTGCAGGCCGCCGAAGCGGGCGCCACGGCGGTCATTCAGCCCGGCGGCTCGATCCGCGACGAAGAGGTGATCGCGGCGGCTGATGAGAAGAATCTCGCCATGGTGTTCACCGGCATGCGCCACTTCCGGCATTGACGCATCCAACGCCCCTCAACAGGAAACCCCGGAGCGGGATGCTCCGGGGTTCGTCGTTGGCGTGATCTGAAGTG
>DRPD01000009.1 GCA_011374735.1 Thermopetrobacter sp. | reverse complement strand
TCCAGTCTCCGCCTTCGCGGTGAAACGCCGCAAGAGAGGCTCCGCCGGTTCGTGACGCACGGCCATTGCGCTTGGCAGGCCGATCCGTGGGAGGGGGCAGCGGTTTTCCTTTTTTCCAACCTCCGCAGACTGGTGATCCGTGGGAGAGGGCAGCGGTTTTCCATTCTCCCCCTTCGTGGGGAAACGCCGCAAGAGAGGCTCCGCCTCAGCGGCCCGCAAGTCACCTCCCCCTGGCAGGGGGAGGTCGGCCCCGTCAGGGGCCGGGTGGGGGTCGGGCCACGGGCACATGAGCCCAACAGAAAACCACGTCATGCCGGCGCAAGCCGGCATCTCAGGCCGCGCACGCATGAGTCTGCGGCCCGAGGCCCCGGCTTTCGCCGGGGTGACGAGTGTCTCAAGTGCGGCAGCCGGCCTCAGCTTTCGGGATTGCGATCCGTGTCGTGCACCTGGTCGCCCAGCCCGGCGCCGCGTTGCGACATGGGCACGTAGTCGCGCATCACCGGGCCGGTGTAGAGCTGGCGCGGGCGGCCGATGCGGTTGGACGGATCGGAAATCATCTCCCGCCAGTGGGCGATCCAGCCCACCGTGCGGGCCAGCGCGAACAGCACCGTGAACATCGACGTGGGAAAACCCAGCGCCCGGAGCGTAATTCCGGAATAGAAATCGATGTTGGGATAGAGCTTGCGCTCGATGAAATACTCGTCGTTCAGCGCCACTTCCTCCAGTTGCCGGGCCACCTCCAGCAGCGGGTCGTTGGGGTCGCCCACCTCGGCCAGCACCTCCTTCGCGGTGCGCTGCATGATCCGCGCGCGCGGGTCGTAGTTCTTATACACCCGGTGGCCGAAGCCCATCAGCCGGAACGGATCGCTCCTGTCCTTGGCGCGGGCGATGAATTCCGGGATGCGCTCCGGCGTCCCGATCTCCTCCAGCATGTTGAGCGCCGCCTCGTTGGCGCCGCCGTGGGCCGGCCCCCACAGCGAGGCGATGCCGGCGGCGATGCAGGCGAAGGGATTGGCGTTGGACGATCCGGCCAGGCGCACCGTGGAGGTGGAAGCGTTCTGCTCGTGATCGGCATGCAGGATGAAAATGCGATCCATGGCACGGGCCAGCACCGGGTTGACGTGATAGTCCTCCGAGGGCACCGAAAAACACATGTGCAGGAAGTTGGAGGCGTAATCCAGATCGTTGCGCGGATACACGAACGGCTGGCCCAGCGAATACTTGAAGGCCATGGCGGCCAGTGTCGGCACCTTGGCGATCATGCGCCTTGTGGCCACCTCGCGCTGGTGCGGGTCGTTGATGTCGGTGCTGTCGTGATAGAACGCGGAGAGCGCACCGACCACCGCCACCATGATGGCCATCGGGTGGGCGTCGCGGCGGAAGCCCTGGAAGAAGGCCCGCATCTGCTCGTGCACCATGGTGTGATAGGTGATGTCGGCGTCGAACTTGCGGCGCTGCTCCTGATTGGGCAGATCGCCATACAGCAGCAGGTAGCAGGTCTCCAGATAGTCACCGTATTCGGCCAGCTGGTCGATGGGATAGCCGCGATAGAGCAGCACCCCCTTCTCGCCGTCGATGAAGGTGATCTGCGATTCGCACGAGGCGGTGGAGGTGTAGCCGGGATCGAAGGTGAACAGGCCGGTGCGGCGGTAGAGATTCTGAATGTCGATCACGTCCGGGCCGATGGATGCCTTCAGCACGTTCAGGTCGTGGCTTTCGCCGCGCACGTGCAGCGTCGCCTTCTCGCCACCGTCGCCTTTGTTCGCCATGTCGCCGGCTCCTCCCTCCTGTTCGCGCACCGTTTGCGAATGCCTCTTCTGGCTATCGCATTCCCCACCATGCCGCAAGGGAGCGCCGCGCCGTTGTCACGCGGCGCATAAGGTCTTTGTTAACCATGAATGCCTACCTTTCGTTGCAAAGCAGGAGAATCACGGTGCCCGGCCGGCCGGGGCCGGGACGATGGACAAGCCGGGAGTGTTGCCGCTTGATGTTCAAACGATCGCGCAAACGCCTGGTCACGGGCGCGCCGCTCGATATCGGCGTTTTCGAAGAGGTATTGAAACGGGGCATTCACGAGGAACGGCTGGCGCTGGCGCGGCAGCTTTCCGCCTTCGCGGCCGACCCCGCCACACCGCGCGGGGATCGCGAGGCGGTGGAGCCGGTGCTGCTCTCCCTGTCGCGCGATGCGCTGCCGGAGGTGCGCGCCGCGTTGGCCGAAGGGCTGATCGAGGCGCGGCCGCTTGGCGCCGACCTGGTGCTCACCATCGCCGCCGACGAACCGGCCATCGCCCTGCCCTTCATCGCCGGGGCGCGGGCCATCGGCGGGGCGCGCCAGCTGGCCATCTTCAAGGGCGCGGACACGGCGCGGCGCGTCGCCCTGGCCGGGCGGCCCGACGCCGCGCCGCAACTGGCGGCGGCGATCGCCGGCGAGGGGCAGCGCGAGGTGGCGGCCGCCCTGTTGCGCAACGCCCATGTGCGGTTGGACGAGCGGCTGTTGAAGATGATGTTCGCGCGCTTCAACAAGGACCCGGAGGTGGTCAAGCTGCTGCTGGCGCGCGACGATCTGCCGGTGGAGGTGCGGCTGGCCCATGTGCGGCTGGCCACCCATCGCCTGCGCGTGGCCGGCGAAAAGGACAACGCCCTGGCGGCGGCGCAAGTCGCGGCGGCGGCGCAACAGGCGGAGGAAAAGGCGCTGGTGGCCGTGCTCAACGCCACGCACGGCGCCGGGGAGTTGCGCCGGGCGCTGATCTTCCTGGCCGAGAAGGGGGCGCTGACCCCGGCGGTGGTCTTTCACGCCGCCTGCCGCGGCCATGCCGGGGTGCTGGCCCACACGCTGACCCTGCTGGCCGGCTTCGGCCGGCGCCGGGCGGACAAGGTGCTGCGCGGGCGCGGGCTGTTCGGCCTGAAGCACCTGTATGCCAACAGCGAGCTGCCGGAAGACCTGTTCCCCCTGGCCCAGGCGGTGCTGGCCACGGCGCGCGAGCTCGGCATGGACGCGTGCGGACGGGCGAAGGCCGACGCCGCCGCCTTCGGCCGCAAGGTGCTGGCCCATCTGATGACCGCCCATGCCCACCTGCCGATGGCGGAGAAGGCGCATCTGGTGCGGCTGCTGGCGCGCTTCACGGACAGCGACGTGCGCAAGCTGGCCGAAAAACTGAGCGACGAGATGTCGCTGGCCGCCTGATGCGCCGGGATCACAGCGGCTTGAGCGTCTCGCGGTATTTGGCGGCGCGCTCCACGTAATGGCGCGCCCCTTCGCGGATCATCTCCAGCCCCGCGTCATCCACTTCGCGCACCACCTTGCCCGGCGTGCCGACCACCAGCGAGCGCGGCGGAATTTCCCGGCCCTCCGGGATCAGCGCGCCGGCGGCGATGATGCTGCCGGCGCCGATGACGGCGCCGTTCATGACGATGGCCCCCATGCCGATCAGCACGTCGTCACCGATGGTGCAGCCATGAACGATGGCGTTGTGGCCGATCACCACGCCCGCACCGACGGTGAGCGGAAAACCGGTGTCGGTGTGCAAGGTGGCGCTGTCCTGCACGTTGCTGCCGGCGCCGATGACGATGGGTTCGTAATCGCCGCGCAAAACGGCGCTGAACCACACCGAGGCGCGCTCCTTCAAGGTGACCATGCCGATGACGGCGGCGGAGGGGGCGACGAAACACCCATGGCCGATGTGCGGCTCGTGGCCGTCATATGCATAGACCGTCATGCCTTCCTTCTCCCAAGCGTTGCCCTTTTTTCAAAACCTACCGCCGCGGGCGGCCACTCTCCATAGTCTGATGGTCGCACGGGGTCATGAAAAGGGCGCGCAAACGAGAAGCGTGCCCGGCGGGGGCAATGACCGGGCACGCCACATCAGAAGCACGCCATGCCCGCAAGGCCGGCACGCTTCCGAAACCGATTTGAAAGACGGCAAACGCTACGTCGTCAGGGCGCTCCTCACCTTCAATAATTCTTTTGCTCGCTAAAGGTCAGCTTATCACAAGCCGGATCACAGGGGATTCGTCTTTCGTCTAATCTGCCCGCCGGCATGAAAAAGCCCGCCGGGCGGGCGGGCTTTCGCTGGTGATCCGAATTGTCCGGTCAGTGCGAGTAGAACTCGACCACCAGGTGCGGTTCCATGTGCACCGGATAGGGCACGTCGGCCAGTTGCGGCACGCGCAGGAACTTCGCGGTCATGGCCTTGTGAT
>DRPD01000008.1 GCA_011374735.1 Thermopetrobacter sp. | reverse complement strand
CCGGGCCGATCCCTTCCCATGCTCGGCCACGTCGGTACAAATGACTCTTGGCCCGCGTTCATCTTCCGGATATCCTGCCGGCCGGAGAATGCCTGAACGATGACGGGTGCAGGTCATGGCGAAGCATTTCGTGTCCAACGATCCGGGCTCCGTGCGCCTGTTCGAGAACCCGCTGCTGGAGGCGCTGAGCAAGACCCACTGGACGGCGCCCATCTGGATCGCCGTGCCGGTGCTGGCGTGGATGGCCTGGAACGCCCTTGCCACGCCATCGCTGTCATGGCCGCTGCTGATCGCGCTGGTGTTGGCCGGCTTCCTGGTCTGGACGCTGACCGAATACCTGTTGCACCGTTTCGTCTTCCATTTCCACGCCCGCGGCCCTTGGGGCAGGCGGCTGGTGTTCCTGTTTCATGGCGTGCACCATGACTATCCGCAGGACGCCAAACGGCTGGTCATGCCGCCGGCCGTCACCCTGGTGCTGGCCGTCATCTTCTATGCGCTGTTCCGGCTGCTGCTGGGCGAGGTCTGGGTGGCGCCCTTTTTCTTCGGGTTCGCCGCCGGCTATCTCAATTACGACCTGACCCATTACGCGGTGCACCATTTCCCCTGCCGCGGCCGCTATTACGCCCGCCTGCGCCAATACCACATGCGCCACCATTACCAGCAACCCGACCGCGGCTATGGGGTCAGCGTCACCTTCTGGGATCGGGTGTTCGGCACCACCTACGACTGAGCCGGGATGGCGTGCGGTAAATCGGCGCATGCTGGCACGGACCAATAATGAGCTAGTATGAATATGATAATATTGCAGCAAAAGCAGATGATTGGAATCTAATTAAGCGCCATTGAATATGTGGCCATCGAGTTTTCACCAGCATCTATTGTCTATTGCGCCCGGTCATGATTTGTGATTTTTTACGATTGTTTGAAGGCAGGGATGCGCCGCCGCTGATCTGAAGAACAAAAACAAACCGCCGTTCAGGGCGCGGCGCTGGCGCATCGGATCGGGAGGGAACATGTCCGAACTCGGGCACAAGGCGGCCATCGCCGCGCCTGCGATCACGGCGAGTAGCGTTCGGGGAAGGCCGTCGGACTATCTGGCGCTGATGAAGCCGCGGGTGATGTCGCTGGTGGTGTTCACCGCGCTCACCGGCATGCTGGTCGCGCCGGGCGACATCGCGCCCGCCAGGGCGCTGGCCGCCTTGCTGTTCATCTCGCTCGGCGCCGGCGCGTCGGCGGCGCTCAACATGTGGTATGACGCCGACATCGATGCCGTCATGCGCCGCACCCGCAAGCGTCCCATCCCGGCCGGCCGCCTGCCGGCCCGCGACGCGTTGTGGTTCGGCCTTGGCCTGAGCGCCGTTGCCGTGGCCGGGCTGGGCGTCGTCGCCAACCTCGCCGCCGCCGCGCTGCTGGCCCTGACCATCGGGTTCTACATCCTCGTCTATACCATGTGGCTGAAGCGCGCCACGCCGCAGAACATCGTCATCGGCGGCGCCGCCGGCGCCTTGCCGCCGATGATCGGCTGGGCGGTGGCCACTGGCGGCGTCGATGCCGGCGCCATCGCGCTGTTCCTGATCATCTTCCTGTGGACGCCGCCGCATTTCTGGGCCCTGGCATTGTTCCGCAATGCCGATTACGCCGCCGCCGGCGTGCCCATGCTGCCGGTGGTGGCCGGCCCCGAGGAAACCAAGCGGCAGATCCTGCTCTACACGCTGCTGCTGGTGCCGGTGACGCTGGCGCCGCTGCTGTTCGGCGTCGGCGGCCTGATCTACGTCATCGCCGCCGCGCTGCTGGGCTTCGCCTTCCTCGACCGGGTGTTCCGGCTGCTGGCCGCTGAGGAGGAAGAGGCGATGAAACGGGCCGCCGGGCGCCTGTTCGGGTTTTCGATCGTCTATCTGTTCGCCCTGTTCACGCTGTTGCTGGCCGGGGCTTGAGAAGCCAGGGGGAATTCAGGGGAAGAGGCAGGACATGACGGATCACACTTCGGCGACACATGAACATCACTGGGAATACAGCTGGGCGCCGGTGGCGGTGGTCGGCGGCATTTTCTTTCTCGTCGTGCTCGGCTTCACGGCCTGGTTCCAGTACGAGAGCGCCTTCCTGCTCACCCTGTTCGCCGGTATCGGCACCCCGATGCTGCTGGCCGGCATCGCCAAGTGGATCCAGGAGGGCATGACCCAGAAGCTGGCCATCCACAACGTGGCCAGCATCGGCATGCCGATCTTCATCGTCTCGGAAATCTTCATTTTCCTGTCGCTGTTCGCCAGCTACTGGATGATGCGCCTCGGCATGGATGCCTGGCCGCCGGAAGGCACGCCGCACATCAACAAGTGGCTGCCGTTGGTGATGACCGTGCTGCTGGTCGCCTCCTCCCTCACCTATCACAAGGGCGAGGAACGGCTGGAGGATAACGACACCGCCGGCTTCGTCCGCTGGCTGCTGCTGACCCTGTTGCTTGGCGGCGCCTTTCTGGCCGCCACCATCTGGGAATACACCAACCTGGTGCACGAGGGCTTCATCCCCTCCACCAACGCCTACTCCACCGCCTTCTTCACGCTAACCGGCTTTCACGCCTCGCACGTGCTGCTGGGCCTGCTGGTGTTCGTGTTCATCCTGCTGCCGGCCCTGAGGGGAAAGGTCAACGGGGAGTTCGTGAAGAGCGCCGGCATCTACTGGCACTTCGTGGACATCGTCTGGTTCTTCGTCATGTCGCAGGTCTATTACTGGTGAGGCGGGGGCGATGACGAAGCTGGCGCAATGGCTGGGCCTGATGCTGCTGGTGGCGCTGATGCTCAGCGCCGCGCGGCCCACCGCCGCGCAGTATTACAAGCCGCCTGAATCCGACGTCGACCCGACGATTTTCACCATCGACGAGAAGAAGTATCTCGGGGCGAAACTCGACGGCGACATCCGGCTGCGCGACGCGGGAGGCAAGCTCTTCCGTTTCCGCGACATGTTCGGCAAGCCGTTCGTTCTGGTGTTGTCCTACTACACCTGTGACGGCAGCTGCTCGGTGATCAACGCCGAACTGGCCGAACGGCTGGGCGGCCTGAAGCTGACGCGCCCGGGCCGCGACTTCAACATTCTCACCGTCTCCTTCGACAACAACGACACGGTGCAATCCACCGCCCAATTCCGCGCCAAGCTGCAGAAGGTGGCCGACGTGCCGCCGCAGGCGCTGGCCAACTGGCGCTTCGCCACCTTCGTCGACGGCGCCGATCTGAAGCGCCAGACCAAGGCCCTGGGCTACCGCTTCTTCTGGTCGCGGCTCGATCGCCAGTTCCTGCATCCGGGCGCTTTCCTGGTGTTTTCCGCCGACGGGCGGCTGGCCCGGGTGCTGTATCCGCCCAACGCCGGCGCCGGCGACATCGATCTGGCGGTGCTGGAGGCGCGCCAAGGCAATTTCAGCCCCCGCGAGGTGGTCAATTACGCCATCGGGCTTTGCTACAGTTACAATTACAAGGAAGGCAAATACACCTTCAACATCCCGCTGTTCGTGGGTCTGGGGTCGCTGTTCATCGGGATCGCGGCGTTCATCGGCGCCGCCATCGCCTTCCGCAGGCGCAACAAGGGAGAGGCAGGAAATGAAATACCGGCTTGAATGGGCCGCATCCGTGGCCAGCTTCGCCACGCTGGCGGTGACGAAGGCCGCCCTGGCGGAAGAGGCGGCCGAAAAGGCGGGGCACGCGGCCAAACGCGGCGACCCCACGGTGGACTGGAATCACCTGTGGAACGAGATCATGGTGGACATCACCCTGATCGGTATCGTGTTCGGCATAGCCGCGGTGTGGATGATGTGGCGCTATCGCGCCAGGGACGAGAAGGAGGTGGGCTCAGCGCCCAAGCTCAGCGGCGCGAAGATGTGGGCCTGGGCGCTCATTCCGGCCGCCATCTTCATGGCCGACGACTTCTTCCTCGCCGCCAAGGGCTGGAGCCTGTGGAACACCCAGCGCAACGTGCCGCCCGGCGCGGTGGAGGTGAAGGTCAACGCCTATCAGTGGTATTTCGAGTTCGATTATGGCAACGACCTGACCTCCGACGAGCTGGTCGTGCCGGTGGGCAAGCCGGTGGTGCTGCGCATGACCTCGGGCGATGTCATTCACTCCTTCGGGCTGACCGAATACCGCCTGAAGGAGGACATCATGCCCGGCCGCGTCACCTACATCTGGTTCCACCCGAAAAAACCGCTTGAGACGAAGGTGGTGTGCGTCGAATACTGTGGCAACAGCCATTCGGAAATGATGGCCACGGTGCGCGCCGTGCCGGAAGAGGAATACAAGAAGTTCCTGCAAAGCCTGAAATGATGTATCGGGTGCGGGAGAGGGAGATTTTCAAGGGGTAGGAGCAATGACGGCAGTTACCGAGGGCGGCCACGCGACCAGTGGTTTCAGCATCAAGGAATGGATTTTCACCACCGATCACAAGCGCATCGGCATCCTCTATCTCATCGGCGCGCTGGCCGCGTTCACCGTGGCCGGCATCATGGCCCTGCTGATCCGCCTG
>DRPD01000007.1 GCA_011374735.1 Thermopetrobacter sp. | reverse complement strand
TCGCCGAGCGCCATGAAGAGGGCGCGAAGGAGCTGAAGAAGAAGGGCGGCAAGACCTCTGACGACGAAAAGAAAGAGGAGGACGGGGCCTGATCCGGCCGGCCGGCGTTTTCGCCCGAAAGGGGGGTTGTAAGCCCTTCGCGCCGTGGTTATATGTGGCGCCGCCCGCAAGGGGGTGACCCTTCTGGCGGCGGCTTGCCGGCGGTGTTTGTCACGGATTGCCGGTATCTTTCGTGGGGCGTCACCGCCGCGCATCGCGTGGGGCGCCTCGTTCGAGGTTTGCATCTGCTGGTTGGGGAGGGCTTCCGATGGAAGACCGGAGCCTCTTCCAATTGGGGATGGACCTGAATCCAGGCGCCACCCAAACGGAAGACACGACAAACGACAACGCGCCGGCCACCGCGGGCCGGGACGAGAGCATCGCCAACGCCCATTTCGTGTGCCGCGACGGGGCGGTGTTCGCCGGCACCCATCTGATCATCGAGATGACGGGGGCGGAAGGGCTGGATGACGAGGCGCGCATCCGCGACGCCTTCATCCGCGCCATCGACGCGGCCGGCGCGACGCTGCTGCACATCCATCTGCACCGCTTCTCGCCGCAGGGCGTCTCCGGGGTGGCGGTGCTGGCGGAATCGCACATCTCGGTGCATACGTGGCCGGAGCACGGCTATGGCGCCTTCGACGTGTTCATGTGCGGCGAGGCCGACCCGTGGAAGGCGGCGGAGGTGTTGAAGGAGGCCTTCGCGGCCGAACAGGCCGAGGTGCGCGAGCTGCGGCGCGGGGAAGGGGTGTTCGATGAGCGCCGATGACGACATCGAGATCGACGGCTGGTGGATCGAGAACCTGCACGACGGCTACCGCCAGATGCTGAAGATCGACCGCCTGCTGTATGACTCGAAAACGGACAAGCAGCGCATCCGGGTGTTCGAGAACGCCACCTTCGGCCGCGTGCTGACGCTGGACGACATCCTGCAGACCACCGAGCGCGACGAGTTCATGTATCACGAGATGCTGGCCCATGTGCCGATCCTGGCCCACGGGGCGGTGCATTCGGTGCTGATCATCGGCGGCGGCGACGGCGGCATGCTGCGCGAGGTGGCGCGTCACAAGGCGATCGGCCGCATCGTGCAGGTGGAGATCGACGAACAGGTGATCGCCTTCGCGAAGGAATACCTGCCGATGCTCTCCGCCGGCGCCTTCGACGATCCGCGCGTGGAGCTGGTCATCTCCGATGGGGCGAAATACGTGGCGGAAGCGGACGACACCTTCGATGTCATCATCGTCGATTCCACCGACCCCATCGGGCCCGGCGCGGCGCTGTTCAGCGATGCGTTCTACGCCGACTGCGCGCGGCGGCTGGCCGACGGCGGCGTCATCGTCACCCAGAACGGCGTGCCCTTCACCCAGGCGGATGAGGTGATCAACACCATGACGGCGTTCAAGGGATTGTTCGCCGACTATACCTGCTACACCGCCTGCATTCCGGGCTACGCCGGCGGCCAGATGGCGTTCGGCTGGGGCACCAACGATGAAGAGCTGAGAGCGACGCCGCTGGAGGTGCTTCAGCGGCGCTATCGGGCCGAGAATCTGAGCACCCGCTATTACACGCCGGAAGTGCATCAGGCGGCCTTCGCCCTGCCGCGCTACATCAAGGATCTGATCCCCTGAACGGGGATGTGGCTTTTGTGCAACACCGGCGGGTTTTTTGCGCCCGGGCACGGTGTCGCCATTTTCTTTCCGCTTTCGACCGGGAATCAAGGTGGCGGAAGAAACGGGGGCGCGCGGGATGCGTGGGCCGGGGCGCTGCTGGCCGATCGCTGCGAGGCGTCCCATGGCGTGAGCGCCGCTGAATCAGGATCAGGACGACGTGACGATGGACAAACGGGCCCAACCGGACAAGAGCCGTCTGCCCTCCCGCCATGTGACGGAGGGGCCGGAACGGGCGCCGCATCGCTCGTATCTCTACGCGATGGGGTTGTCGGACGAGGAGATCCATCAGCCGCTGGTGGGTGTCGCCACCTGCTGGAACGAGGCGGCGCCGTGCAACATCTCGCTGATGCGTCAGGCGCAGGCGGTGAAGAAGGGGGTGGCCGCGGCCCGCGGCACGCCGCGCGAGTTCGCCACCATCACCGTCACCGACGGCATCGCCATGGGCCACGAGGGCATGTTCTCCTCCCTGCCGTCGCGCGACGTGATCGCCGATTCGGTGGAGCTGACCATGCGCGGCCATTGCTATGACGCGCTGATCGGCCTGGCCGGCTGCGACAAGTCGCTGCCGGGGATGATGATGGCCATGGTGCGGCTCAACGTGCCCTCCGTGTTCATCTACGGCGGTTCCATCCTGCCCGGCACCTTCCGCGGCAAGCCGGTGACGGTGCAGGACGTGTTCGAGGCCGTCGGCCGCCATTCCGTGGGCCAGCTGTCCAACGAGGATCTGGCCGAGCTGGAGCGCGTCGCCTGCCCCTCCGCCGGGGCCTGCGGCGCCCAGTTCACCGCCAACACCATGGCCACGGTGTCCGAAGCCATCGGTCTGGCGCCGCCCTATTCGGCCGGCGCGCCGGCGCCCTACGAGATCCGCGACGCCTTCTGCTATCAGGCCGGCGAACAGGTCATGGCGCTGCTGGCCGCCAACATCCGCCCGCGCGACATCGTCACCCGCGAGGCATTGGAAAACGCCGCCACCGTGGTCGCCGCCTCCGGCGGCTCCACCAACGCGGCGCTGCATCTGCCGGCCATCGCCAACGAGGCGGGCATCGAGTTCGACCTGTTCGACGTGGCCGAAATCTTCAGGCGCACGCCCTACATCGCCGATCTGAAGCCCGGCGGGCGCTACGTGGCCAAGGACATGTTCGAGGCCGGCGGCGTGCCGCTGTTGATGAAGACGCTGCTCGATCACGGCCATCTGCACGGCGACTGCCTGACGGTGACCGGCCGCAGCGTGGCGGAGAACCTGGCGTCCGTGCAGTGGAACGACGAGCAGGACGTGGTGCGCCCGGCCAACGACCCGATCTCGCCGACCGGCGGCGTCGTCGGCCTGTCGGGCAACCTGGCGCCCGATGGCGCCATCGTCAAGGTGGCGGGGATGAAGACGCTCACCTTCCGCGGCCCGGCCCGCTGCTTCGATTCGGAAGAGGAATGCTTCGAGGCGGTCACCAATCGCCGCTACGAGGAGGGCGACGTGCTGGTGATCCGCTACGAAGGGCCGAAGGGCGGCCCCGGCATGCGCGAGATGCTGGCCACCACCGCGGCGCTGTATGGCCAGGGCATGGGCGACAAGGTGGCGCTGATCACCGACGGGCGCTTCTCCGGCGCCACGCGCGGCTTCTGCGTCGGCCATGTGGGGCCGGAGGCCGCCGTCGGCGGCCCCATCGGCCTCATTCGCGACGGCGACATCATCGTGCTGGACGCCGAGAAGGGCGTCATCAGCGTCGAGCTGTCCGACGAGGAGCTGGCCGAGCGCCGCAAACAGTGGCAAGCCCCGGCGCCGCGCTTCGGCTCCGGCGCGCTGTGGAAATTCGCCGAGCTGACCGGCCCGGCGCGCTTCGGCGCGGTCACCCATCCGGGCGCGAAACGGGAAACGAAGGTCTACGCCGATGTCTAGGTTGCCTGGCACAGCACTGCTGTCGGCATTGACGGCGGCCGGCGTTCTCACCACGGCGATGGCCCAGGAGGACCTGAGCTTTCGTGGATATTCCGTGCGCGCGTTTCATTCCTATGAGCCTTCCGCCCGCGCCGGCGACAGGGCCGGGACGGCGCTGTCGTTCTGGAACGGCGATCTGGAGCAGGCCCGCGCCGCCTGGCGCAAGCGCGACTACAAGGCCGCCCGGCGGGCCTTCCTGCGGGCCTGGAAGAAGGGCCATCTGGTGGCCGCCTGGTATCTGGGCCACATCCACCGGCTGGGGCTGGGCGTGAAGGTCGATCATCTGCGCGCCTTCGGTTATTACCGCCAGGTGGTGCTGGCCGGGGCGCCGCAACAGGACGATGCGCGCAAGCAGCGCATCATGGTCGATGCCATGGTGCGCCTGGCCGATTATTACCGCACCGGCATCCGCGGAAACGGCAAGCGCCGGGTTCACGATCCGCGCCGCGCCATGCGGTTGTATTCGATCGCCGCCGGCTACCGCCACCGCGACGCGTTCTACGGCATGGGCGTGATGCTGTTGAAAGGGCAGGGGACGCAGCCCAGCCAGATGCGGGCCATCAACTGGCTGGCCAAGGCGGCGCGGCTGGGCCATGTGAAGGCGGCGCTGCTGCTGGCCGATGTGGCCCGGCAGGGCGTGCCGGGGCGCATCGCCTCCAATCCGACGCTGGCCCTGTCGTGGTTGCTGGTGGCCGCGGCCTCCACCACTCAGGAGCGCCATCCGCAAGTGTTCAGGCGCCTGCGCAACAGGCTGCGTGAAGCCGATGCGCAATCGCGCGACCTGGCCCGCCAGCTGGCCCGGCGCTTCACCCCGCGGGTGCAGGCGGTGGAGATGCTGGTGGTCGGCAAGCCCGCCGTCGTGCGCTGAACCGGCCCTTGCCAAGGGGCGGCCTTTTGGCGCACTCTCGCCGGCGAGCGAGGGTCAGCGGGCGGATGAACGGGCCATGAAAATCATCATCAGCGGGGCCGGGCAGGTGGGCGGCGGCATCGCCGAGCGCCTGGCGGCGGAAGGCCACGAGGTCACCATCATCGATCTGCGCGCCGATCTGGTGCGCACCATCTCCGACGAGCTGGACGTGCGGGGCGTCGTCGGCCATGGGGCCCACCCCGATGTGCTGGAGGAGGCCGGCATCGGTGACGCCGACATGATCATCGCCGTCACCCATGCCGATGAGGTGAACATGGTGGCCTGCGAGGTGGCCAACGCCCTGTTCAACGTGCCGGTGAAGATCGCCCGGGTGCGCGACCAATCCTACCTCAAGGGGCGTTATCGTGGCCTGTTCTCGCGCGACAACACGGCCATCGACATCGTCATCTCGCCGGAAATCGCCGTCGCGGAGATGGTGCTGGGCCGCCTGGCCCTGCCCGGGGCCACGGAAACGGTGCGCATGGCCAGCGACCGGGTGATGGTGCTGGGGCTGAAACTCGACGAAAACTGCCCCATTCTCGACACCCCGCTGGCCCAGCTGGCGGAACTGTTTCCCGACTTGCGGGCCACCGTGGTCGGCATCAGCCGCGACGGCATGATCGTCGTCCCGGATTCGGAAACCGTGATGGAGGCGGGCGACGAGGTCTATGTGGTGACCGACGCGGAGCAGGCGGCGCGGGTGCTGGGCCTGTTCGGCCTGCCGCAAGAGCCGGCCCGCAACATCGTCATCGGCGGTGGCGGAAACATCGGGCTGTGCGTGGCGCGCCGCCTGGAGGAGCAGAAGCGCGACAGCAATGTGCGGCTGATCGAAAGCGCCCGGCGGCGGGCCGAGGAGATCGCCGAGCGCCTGCCGCACACCATCGTGCTGCACGGTTCGGCCCTGAACGCGGAAATCCTGAAGGAAGCCGACATCGCCCATGCCGACATGTATGTGGCGCTGACCAACGACGACAAGGTGAACCTGCTGTCCAGCCTGCTGGCCCGCCAGGAGGGGGCGGCCCATGTCATGAGCCTGATCTCGTCGCTGGAGACGGCGCCGCTGGCGCGGCCGCTGGGCTTGCAATCGTGGCTCGATCCGCGCGCCGTCACGGTGTCGGAAATCCTCCAGTTCGTGCGCCGCGGCCGCATCCGCCGCATCTACCCGGTGCAGGGTTCGGCGGCGGAGGTCATCGAGGCGGAGGCGCTGGACACCTCGCCGATCATCAACAAGCCGTTGCGCGAGGCGGACTTGCCCGGCGGCGTGCGCATCGGCGCGGTGGTGCGCGGCGATGAGGTGATCACGCCGGGCGGCGAGACCCAGGTGCGGGCCGGCGATACGGTGATCCTGTTCGCCCTGCATGACAGGGCCGATGAAGTGCAGCGATTGTTCCGGGTGTCGCTGGAGTATTTCTGATCCGTCCGGCCGCCCGCCTTCAGGCGTCCTTCTTCGCCGTTTCCCACAGCGCATCCAGCTCTTGCGGCGACAGGTCGGCCAGCTTGCGGCCCTGCTCCTGCGCGGCGCGTTCGGCGGCCCGGAAGCGGCGGGCGAACTTGTCGTTGGCGGCGCGCAGGGCCTTTTCCGGATCGATCTTCAGGTGACGGGCCAGATTGACCAGGGTGAACAGCACATCGCCCAGCTCTTCCTCCCGCGCCGCCGGGTCTTGCGCCGCCGCCAGTTCGCGCGCCTCTTCGGCCAGCTTGTCCAGCACGCCGGACGCATCCGGCCAGTCATAGCCGCCCCGCGCCGCCTTCTTCTGCAATTTCACCGCACGGGTCAGGGCGGGCAGGGCCAGCGGCACGTCATCGAGCGCACCGGCGGCGCTCTTGCCATTTTGTTCGCGTTCCGCCTCCTTGGCGCGTTCCCAGAAATCGGCCGGCGGCGGCTTGCCGTCGCCGAACACGTGCGGATGGCGGAAGATCATCTTTGAGACGATGGCCTCCACCACGTCGGGGAAGGCGAAATGCCCCGCCTCCTCGGCCATGCGGGCGTGGAACACCACCTGCAACAGCAGATCGCCCAGTTCGTCGCGCAACTCGTTCATGTCGCGGCGCTCGATGGCGTCGGCCACCTCGTAGGCTTCCTCGATGGTGTAGGGCGCGATGCTGGCGAAGGTCTGCCGGATATCCCACGGGCAGCCCCGTTCGGGGTCGCGCAGGCGGCGCATGACGGCCAGCAAGGTGGCGATGTCGCGCCGATCCATGTGTTGGGGGGAATCGTCGGTCATGGGCGGCATTATCCGCCACCGATCGCCGCGTCACAAGCCGGAGGGATGCATTCCGGGCTTGCCGCGCCACCGCCGCCTGGCTTAAAAGGGCGCGACTCTTCGAGGCGGCAGCGCCTGCCGACGGTTCACAGCCATCTCATCACAGGGGATCATCCATGGAACGGACATTGTCCATCATCAAGCCGGACGCCACCCGGCGCAATCTGGAAGGCAAGATCATCAGCAAGATTCAGGACGCGGGCCTGCGCATCGTCGCCATGAAGCGGGTGCGCTGGCGCGAGGCGGATGCCCGGAAATTCTACGAGGTGCACAAGGAGCGCCCGTTCTACGACGATCTGGTGGCCTTCATGACCTCCGGCCCCATCGTGCTGATGGTGCTGGAAGGTGAGGGCGCGATCGCCCGCTACCGCGAGGTGATGGGCGCGACGAACCCGG
>DRPD01000006.1 GCA_011374735.1 Thermopetrobacter sp. | reverse complement strand
TGGTGTGATTAGCGGGCACAAGAGGATAAAGTGACCACGTCTGGCCGCTACGGGGCTTCACAATATCACCCCGACTCAAGCATAACCTTGCCGATCATGAGCGACGATACCTTGCAGAAGATCGAAGAGGCCGCCGGCTGGGCCGGGCCGGTGAACCTGGAAGCCGAGATGGCGGTGCTGGGGGCGCTGCTGAGCAACAACGCGGCGCTGGACAAGATCAGCCAATTCCTCAAGCCGGAACATTTCGCCGAGAACCTGCATGCGCGGCTCTATGAGGTGATCGCCCGCCAGATCGGGCGCGGCAGCGTGGTCAACGCCGTCACCCTGGTGAGCTATTTGCAGGACGACGCGGCGATGGCCGAGCTGGGCGGCGCGGCGGCCTATCTGGGCCGGCTGACGGCGATGGCGGCGCCGATCATCAATGTGGAGGCCTATGCGCGCGAGGTCTATGAGCTGGCCAGGCGGCGCACCTTGATCGACATCGGCACCGAGCTGGTGGTGGAGGCGCGCAGCCCCGACGTGGAGCGGCCGGTGGAGGGCTTGATCGAGGACACCGAGCGGGCGCTCTACGAGGTGGCGGAGGAGGCGCGCTTCGGGCAGGGCTTCATGGCGTTCAACGCGGCCATGAAGGAGGCCATCGAGCTGGCGGCGAACGCCTTTCAGCGCGATGGCGGGCTGTCGGGGCTGGCCACCGGCCTGAGCGATCTGGACGAGAAGCTGGGCGGCTTGCAGTCGTCCGATCTGATTATCGTGGCCGGGCGGCCGAGCATGGGCAAGACGGCGCTGGCCACCAACATCGCCTGGCACGTGGCGAAGAACTACCGGCCACCGGCCGAAGACGACCCGACGGAGCGGGCTCTCGACGGCGGGGTGGTGGCCTTCTTCTCGCTGGAAATGTCGGCCGAGCAGCTGGCGACGCGCATCATCGCCGCGGAGGCCGGCATTCCCTCCAACGACATCCGCCGCGGCAAGATCAGCGAGGAACAGTATGGGGAACTCACCGAAGTGGCCGCCGAACTGGTCGATCTGCCGCTATACATCGACGATACCGGCGGCCTGACCATCGCCCAACTGGCGGCGCGGGCCAGGCGCGTGAAGCGCCAGCACGGACTGGGGCTGATCGTCGTCGACTACGTGCAGCTGATCGCCGGGTCGGCCCACAAGGCGCGCGAGGGCCGGGTGCAGGAGGTGACGGAGATCACCACCGGCCTGAAGGCGCTGGCCAAGGAACTGAACGTGCCGATCATCGCCCTGTCGCAGCTCTCCCGGCAGGTGGAGAACCGCGACGACAAGCGCCCGCAGCTGGCTGACTTGCGCGAATCGGGGTCCATTGAGCAGGACGCCGACGTGGTGCTGTTCCTGTATCGCGAGGAATACTACCTGGGCCGCCGCGAACCGCAGCCGGGTTCCGACAAGCATCTCACCTGGCAGGAGGAGATGGACAAGGTGCACGGGCTGGCCGAGGTCATCATCGCCAAGCAGCGCCACGGGCCGATCGGCAAGGTGATGGTGCAGTTCGATCAGCGCCTGACCAAGTTCCAGAACCTGGCACGCGAGGACTATCTGCCGGAGCCGATCGATTAGGGTCTGGTCTCAATAAATCCGCCGCGCCAGTCTGGCGAAAATGCTATATTGTCAAATGCCTTTACGCGTGGACGGGCATTTTCGC
>DRPD01000005.1 GCA_011374735.1 Thermopetrobacter sp. | reverse complement strand
GAGAATGACATTGCGGAAATCCACCGACTTGCCGTTGTTGTCGGTCAGCTTGCCGTGATCCATCACCTGCAACAGGATGTTGAACAGATCGGGATGCGCCTTCTCGATCTCGTCCAGCAGCAGCACCGCGTGCGGATGCTGGTCGATGGCGTCGGTCAGCAGCCCGCCTTGATCGAACCCGACGTATCCGGGCGGCGCGCCGATCAGCCGCGAGACGGAATGGCGCTCCATGTATTCCGACATGTCGAAGCGGATCAGCTCCACCCCCAGCGCGGCGGCCAGCTGGCGCGCCACCTCCGTCTTGCCCACTCCGGTGGGACCGGAGAACAGATAGGAGCCGATCGGCTTCTCCGGCTCGCGCAGGCCGGCGCGGGCCAGCTTGATGGCGGAGCTCAAGGCCTCGATGGCCGCGTCCTGGCCGAACACCACGCTGGCAAGCTGGTTCTTCAGGTTCTTCAGCACCTGCGCGTCATCGCGCGACACGGACTTCGGCGGGATGCGCGCCATGGTGGCGACGGTGGCCTCGATGTCCTTCACGCCGATGGTCTGCTTGCGTTTCGATTTCGGCAGCAGCATCTGCGAGGCGCCGGTTTCGTCGATCACGTCGATGGCCTTGTCCGGCAGCTTGCGATCCGACATGTAGCGCGCGGAAAGCTCCACCGCCGTGCGGATGGCGTCGGCGGTGTAGCGCACGTTGTGGTGCTTCTCGAAATAGGGCTTCAGACCTTTGAGGATCTTCACCGTGTCGGCCACCGACGGCTCGTTGATGTCGATCTTCTGAAAGCGCCTGACCAAGGCGCGGTCCTTCTCGAAGTGCTGGCGGTATTCCTTGTAGGTGGTGGAGCCGATGCACCGCAGGCTGCCTTGCGCCAGCGCGGGCTTGAGCAGATTGGAGGCGTCCATCGCCCCGCCGGAGGTCGCCCCGGCCCCGATCACCGTGTGGATCTCATCGATGAACAGGATGGCGCCGGGATAGTTCTCGATCTCCTTGATGACCGCCTTGATGCGCTCCTCGAAATCGCCGCGATAGCGCGTGCCGGCCAGCAGCACCCCCATGTCGAGCTGGAAGATGGTGGCGTCGGCCAGCACGTCGGGCACCTCGCCCTCGGTGATGCGCTTGGCCAGCCCCTCGGCGATGGCCGTCTTGCCTACCCCGGGGTCGCCCACCAGCAGCGGGTTGTTCTTCTGCCGCCGGCACAGCACCTGAATGGTGCGCTTCACCTCCTGCTCGCGGCCGATCAACGGATCGATGCGCCCCGCCCTGGCCTTGTCGTTCAGGTTGACGCACCAGTTGTCCAGCGCCTCGGTCTTCGGCTGCCTGTCCTCGGCGTTCTCCTCCTCCTCGTCGGCCTCCACGTCGTCGTCATCGTCGTCGTCCTCGAACGCCATGCGCGGCAGGCCGGGGATGTCCATCTCGTCCTCGCTGCGATCCACCCCCAGCACCGGCCTGGGGCGCGACGCGCCGGGCCGCTTGGCGATGCCGTGGGAGATGTAATTGACGGCGTCATAACGCGTCATGTCCTGCTCCTGCAGGAACCACGCGGCATGCGACTCGCGCTCGGCGAAGATGGCCACCAGCACGTTGGCCCCGGTCACCTCCTCGCGCCCCGACGTCTGCACATGGATGACGGCGCGCTGGATCACCCGCTGAAAGGCGGTGGTGGGGCGTGCGTCCTCGCCGTTGTCCACCACCAGGCTGGTCAGCTCGTTCTCCAGATATTCCACCAGCTGGCGGCGCAGCAGGTCGAGATCGACGTCGCAGGCCCGCATCACCGCGGCGGCGTCGGCGTCGTCGATCAGCGCCAGCAGCAGATGCTCCAGCGTGGCGTATTCGTGGCGGTAGTCATTGGCCACCGCCAACGCCCGGTGCAGAGCCTGTTCCAGAGAGCGGGAAAACGCCGGCATGCCTACTCCTTCTCCATCACGCATTGCAGGGGATGTTCATGGCGCCGCGCCAGATCCATCACCTGATTGACTTTCGTCTCCGCCACCTCGCGCGGATAGACGCCGCAAACCCCGACCCCCTTATGATGCACCGTCAGCATGATGCGCGTCGCTTCCGCCCTGCCCTTGTTGAAGAACCGCTCCAGAATGTAGACCACGAAGTCCATCGGCGTGAAATCATCGTTCAGCAGCAGCACCTTGTAAAGCGGTGGCTTTCTCGTTTTCGGCCGCGTCTTCTCCAGCAGGCCGGTATCGCCGCGCTTGTCCTTCCGGGTGCTCATGGCCGACCTTCACCGTCCCTTGCCTGTCCCGCCATCGTCAAAAGCCAAAGGGCGCCCTGGCCGCCTGAAAACCGTTCACCTTCGCCAACCGGCCGCATCAAATCGTCCTGTGATGAATCTAGTATAGCCCACACTGCGGCGCAATCGTGAAATGGACGCCGGGCGCCACCGGGTGGCGGAAGCCGGCCCCTTAACCGTTTGGCAATCCCGTTCGCCTTACATTTTCCCCACAACCGCGAACCACGTTACCGGCCCGCACGGGAAGAAGGCCACCCGGCCCGCCCGTGAAAGGCAAGCCGCGTGTGAGGATACGGGATGAAAGGCGTCACCAGAGAGTTGCCCCGCCAGCGCCGCGCCGGCGCGCTGCTGCTGGCCGCCGTCGGCCTGTTGCCGGCGCTCATGGCCACGCCGGCCATGGCCCGCCAGGGCTTCGCCACCATCACCGTCGATGCCCGCAGCGGCCGGGTGCTGTATGCCCACAATGCCGATGCGCCGCGCATTCCCGCTTCCATCACCAAGGTGATGACCATCTATGAGCTGTTCACGGAAATCCGCCGCGGCCGCTATACCCTGTCGTCGAGGCTGGTCATGACCCGCGACGCGGCGCGCCGCCCGCCCTCGAAACTCTACATCAAGCCGGGCCGCACCTTCACGGTGGATCAGGCCATCCGGGCGCTCATCACCAAGTCGGCCAACGACGTGGCGGCGGCGGTGGCCGCCAACATCGCCGGTTCGGAAGCGGCGTTCGCGCGGCGCATGACAAGGACGGCGCGGCGGCTGGGCATGACCCGCACCGTGTTCCGCAACGCCTCCGGCCTGCCCACCCCGCCCAACGTCACCACGGCCCGCGATCTGGCCACGCTTGCCTTGCGCATCCAGCGCGACTATCCGAAGCTTTACAAAAAATACTTCGCCATCAAATACTTCCGCTATGGCCGGCGGGTGTATCGCAACCACAATCACCTGCTGTGGCGGGTGCGCGGCATGGACGGCCTGAAGACCGGCTACACCCGCGCCGCCGGCTTCAACCTCGCCGCTTCGGTGAGGCGCGACGGCCGGCGCATCGTCGCCGTGGTGCTGGGCGCGCCGTCGAGCCGGGTGCGTAATGTCATCATGGCGCGGCTCATCGCCCGCACCTTCCGCACCCAACGGCTGACCCGCGGCGTGCGCATCGCCACGCTGGCCGGCCGCCCGCCGGGCCTGCCGCGCAATTGGCGCGGCCAGCCGCCCGTGCGGATCGCCAGCGCCGGGCCCTCCGCCAAACCGGCCATCAAGCCGCAGCGCCGCCCGGCCGAGCTGGCGCGCCACCGCCAAACGCCGCCACCCAGGCCCAGGCTCCGCCCGGTGCTGCGCGTCGACGCCACCCACGATGACGCGGCGTTGCGCACCCTCGCCGCCGCCACCGCCGTGGCGCCGCCCGCCGCCGCGCGCCGGCCCGCGCCCGCCGTGAAGACGGCGCAACAGGTGATCGCCAAGACCACGCCGCCGCCGCCCCCGGACGCCAGGATGGTGGCCGCGGTGACACCGGACGCGCCGCCCGCCGACTCCCCCGCCGGTGACACCAACACCATCGTGATCGCCAAGACCACCCCCGACGCCACGCCGGCCCGGCTGCGCACCGAACCGGAAACGGCGCTCGTCAAGAGCGTGCATCCCGCCCCGCGGGCAGCCGAACCGGCGCCCGCCGACGCCGCCCCGGCGCGCCGGCGCGTTGACGCCAAACCGACGCCGCCCATGGACGGCTGGATGATCCAGCTCGGCGCCTTCCCGGCCGAAGACGGCGCGAAAACGGCGCTGCGCGAGGTGCGCCGCCGCCATGCCCGTGCGCTGCGCGGCAAGACGCCCTTCACCATGGTGTTCCGCAAGAACAACAATGTCTATTACCGGGCCCGCTTCGCCGGTTTCGACCGCCAGTCCGCGCGGCGCGCCTGCCGTCAACTGAAGCGCCGTGGCCAGGCCTGCCTCGCCCTGCCCCCGCGCGGCTGAAAATTACGTTTCCCCCGGCGCCGACGTCAGAATGGCGGCCACCTCTTCGTCGAATGCCGGATCGTCGGGGTCGGGCAAGTCGATCTCGCCGGCCAGCGCCAGATGGGCCAGCCCATGCACGGCGGCCCACAGCAAGGTGCGCAGGCGCTGCGCCCGCCGGTCTGCCGCACCGCCGGTCATGATGGCGCCGAACGTGGCCCAGGCGGCTTCGGCTTGCGCCCGCAGCGCCGCACCGTTCGCCGTCTCTTCCAGCCGTTCGCGCCCGCCGCCGAACATCAGCTGAAACAGTTGTGGGTGCCGCAGGGCGAAACGCACGTAGGCGACGCCGGTGGCCCCTTCCCGCGCCCTGCCCGCGGCCGCCTCCAACGCATCCGTCAATTCCGCGAAGCCTTGCGCGGCGATGGCCGCCAGCAAATCCTCCTTGTTGGCGAAGTGGCGATAGGCCGCCATGTGCGACACCCCGGCCCGCGCCCCCAGGGCGCGCAGGGTCAGATGCGCCGGCCCCGCCTCCTCCAGCAGCGCCCGGGCGTGGTGCAACAGCCGCTGCTTCAGCGGCGCCGCGGCGCCTGCGTCGGAAACGCTCTTTGACCTCCGGGACATGAAACCATGTGTGGACACCGTAAACCCATTGTCAAGGCAAACCCGATCTCAGGCGGGACGGAACGGTTGCGCAACGCACCGACAAGGGTATGATCGGCCGGGGATTCGATCTTGAGGAACAAGCGGCATGGCGGGCAATTCGACGAAAGTGATCATGGCGGCGTTTCTCGGCAATTCGGCCATCGCCGTCACCAAGTTCGGCGCTTCCCTCTACACCGGCTCATCGGCCATGTTGTCGGAAGCCATTCACTCCGTGGTGGACAGCGGCAACCAGTTGCTGATCCTGTTCGGCTACAAGCGCGCCACGCGCCCGGCCACCGCGCAGCATCCCTTCGGCTACGGCAAGGAGGTCTATTTCTGGAGTTTCGTGGTGGCGGTGCTGCTGTTCTCCCTGGGCGGCGGCGCCGCGATCTATGAAGGCATCGACAAGATCCGTCACCCCCATGCGGTGGAAAGCGCCTGGGTCAACTTCACGGTGCTGGGCATGGCGATCATGTTCGAAAGCGGCTCCTTCTATGTCGCCTGGCGGGAGTTTTCCAAGCTGCGCGGCGACCGCCCGTTCATGGCCGCGGCGCGGGCCTGCAAGGAACCGGGCATCTTCGTGGTGCTGTTCGAGGACATGGCGGCGCTGGCCGGGCTGGTGATCGCCCTCGTCGGCCTGCTGCTGGCCGAATGGCTGCATCTGCCGTGGCTGGACGGCGCCGCGTCGGTGACCATCGGGCTGCTGCTGGTGGGAGTGGCGGCGTTTCTGGCCCGCGAGACCAAGGCGCTGCTGTTGGGCGAGGCGGCGTCGGCAGAGGTGCGCGAGGACATCGCCCGGCTGGCCCTGGCCCATCCGGCGGTGCAGCGGGTCAATGAGCTGCGCACCATGCACATGGGCCCGCGCGACATCCTGCTGGGGCTGTCTGTGGACATGCACGACACCCTCACCGGCGCCGACATCGAAAAGGCGGTGGACGAGCTGGAAGGCGCCATCCGCGCCGCCCACCCGGACATCAGGCGGGTATTCATCGAAACCCAGGACGCCGCCGATTCCACGGCCGATGCCTGGGAGGAATACGCCACCCGCCACAAGGACGATTGAGCTTCCGAACCCATGAAACCCATGAATAAGCGGCGTCGCATCCGGCGTGAATGCTGAACGAAAGCCCGCCGCTGTTGGCCCGCCCCTTCCCGGCGCTGGCGCGCCGGACTTCCCTCTGCCCGGGGGAAGAAAAATGCGCGTCAATGCAGATCATTGCGGCAATCATTCCCTCCCCCTGGCAGGGGCAAGGTCAGGAAGGGGGCGGGCCACGAGACGCGGCGCTTCCAATGCACGCTCCTTCTCTGGGAGCGTGGATCACTTGGCGAGGTCGAGCTTGGCCCGCACCGGCTTGCCGGGCAGGCGCGACCATTCGGCCATGGAGCCGTCATAGAGTTTCGCCGGCTTGCCCAGGATCTGGCTTCTCACGAACCAGCCCAGCGAGGCGCGATGGCCGGTGTTGCAGAAATTGATCGCCGGTGTGTCGGCGTCGGCCTTCAGCAGCCGGTGCAGCTTCGCCAGCTTGTCCTTGGCCAGCAGCCGCCCCTTCGGGGCCAGCCATTGCTCCGGCACGTTGACGCTGCCCGGGATGGTGCCGGGCTGCGCCACCGATCCGGGTTTCAGCACCCCCAGATGCTGGCCCGGCGGGCGGTTGTCGATCAACAGCGCCGAGTTGTCGTTGAGCGCCTTCTCCACCTCTTCCGGCGTGGCCAGCCAGCGCCTGTCAAGACGCGCCTTGAAGGTCTTCGGCGCCGGGCGAACCGGCCGCGCGTCAAGCGGCAGGCGCTTGTCCACCCAGCCCGCCATGCCGCCGTTCAGGATCGACACCTTGTCATGCCCCAGCACCTTGAACGTCCAGAAGATGCGCGTCGCCACCCCCAGGTCGCCGGCCGAGAACCCCAGCGGCACGATGATCACGTGGTCATCGTTGCCGATGCCGTGCGCGCCGATGAACTTTTCCATGCGCTCCACCGGCGGCAGCATGCCCTTCACGTCGCCCATCTTGACCCGCCACCGGCCGTAATCGGTGAACACCGCGCCGGGGATATGCGCCCGCATGTAATATTGCCGCGCCGTGGCGTCGAGGATCACCACGTTGGGCTTGCCGAGCATCGCCTTGAGCTGTTGCGGGCCAATCAGCGGTGGCGTGGCCGTGGGCGTGGCCGCCCATGCGGCATGAGCGAACGGCATCAGCAGCAGCGGCGCGGCCAGCAGCGCCCGGCGGGTCGTGGAAGTCATTGTGTGTGCTCCTTGCTTGGACATCTCCGGGCCTTGATGATACGCCCCGCCCCGCCTGACGCAAGACACCAGCGAACACAGCCCCGTGAGGCCCGGTCTGGCGCCATTGTCGGAAGCCACGCATGATGTGATCGAAATGGCCGATGAAAATCCATCTTCGGATGGACAACGCCTCGCGCGGGCATGATATAGGCTGGAAACGAATGATCGCGGCAAGCGCACGATCCGCCACCCGCCCCTTTTTCGGATTCTGACCGGGCCGGGCTTCCCTCGGCCGGAAGAGGCGGGCGCCGCCGATGCGAACCGTCGCGCGCACCGTCCTCCTGGCCAAGTGGGGGCCGGGGCGTGAGGCGGCGCGGGAAGCGTGCCGTGCCGCTGTCATGCCGCTGCGCGAGAGGCAATCCGGGAAACGCAGATGACGATGGAATCGCACGACGGCCTGAAGCTGCTGGTGTTCGACTTCGACGGCACGCTGGTGGACAGCCTGCACAACATCACCCGCGCCATGCGCGCCGCCTTCGCCGCCACCGGCCTGCCCTACCCCGGCGACGACGCCACCCGCCGCCAGATCGGCCTGTCGCTGCGCGAGGCGGTGGCGGGTCTGGCCCCCGAAGGGGTCTCCGACGCGCTCATCGACGCCGCCACGGAAGCCTACAAGGAAACCGCCTTCGCCATCCGCAACAGCCCGGACTTCCACGAGCCGCTGTTTCCCGGCGCACGGCAGATGCTGGACGCCTTGCACGGGCGCGACGACGTGTTTTTGTCCATCGCCACCGGCAAGGCGCGGCGCGGGCTGGAACCGTTGCTGGAGCGGCTCGACATCGGCCACCTGTTCGCCGTCACCCAGACCGCCGACGACGCCCCGTCGAAGCCCCATCCGGGCATGCTGCTCAACGCCATGGAGCGGCTGGGCATGGAGGCGGCGAACACCATCCTGATCGGCGATACGGTGCACGACATGCGCATGGCCAAGAACGCCGCCGTGACGCCCATCGGCGTCGCCTGGGGGCATCACGAGCCGGATCACTTGCTGGCCGAGGGCGCCCGTGACGTGGCCGGCGATTTCAACCACTTGCACGACATGATTGAATCATTCTTTCAACGCGGGCGGCGGCCATGACGGGCGAGACGAAACCCGGCCGCCTGGCCCGCCTGATGCGCGACAGGTGGGAGCGCCCCCTGCCCCGGCGCTTCTATAAGCGGGTGACGGTGGAGGAGACGGCGGACGGCTTCGCCGTGTCGCTCGACGGCAAGCTGGCGAAAACGCCCCTGAAACATCCGCTGCTGCTGCCTACCCGCCCCCTGGCGGAAGCGGTGGCGGCGGAATGGGCCGCGCAAGAAGAGAAGATCGACCCATTCGCCATGCCGATCATGGGCTATTGCAACGCCGCCATCGACCGGGTGCGGCCCGACCCGCGGGCGGTGATCACCCTGATCGCCGAAACCGCCAACCATGAGCTGTTGTGCTATCGCGCCGAAGGGCCGGAAGAGCTGGCGCGCAAGCAGAACGCGGCGTGGAACCCGCTGCTCGATTGGGCCGCCGAGCGCCTGAAAGTCGCCTTCAACGTCACCAGCGGCATCATGCCGGTGGCGCAGGCCCCCGCCCTGCGCCCGGCCCTGATGCTGGCCTATGGCCGGTTCTCCGACTTCGCGCTGGCCGCCCTGGCCGGCATGGCGCAACTGACCGGCTCCGCCGTCCTGCCGCTGGCCGTGGCCGAGGGGCGCATTGCGCCCGAAGACGCCTTCGCCGCCGCCCATCTGGAGGAGCGGTGGAACATCGACCGCTGGGGCGAGGACGCGGAGGCCGCCGCCCGCCTTGACCAGCGCCGCACCGAATTCCTCGCCGCCGCCCGCCTGCTGGCGCTCGTCGGGTGAGCCTTTGCGACCTCCGTCGCGCTTGGCGCAAGACGCGGCGGTTGCTAGGGTTTTCGGCGACCCACCAACCGCCAGGAGCACCGCGCCATGCAGGACATCCTCGACGAATTGCAGCGCCGCCGCGAACAGGCCCGCGCCGGCGGCGGCGAAGAACGCATCGAGCGCCAGCACCGGCGCGGCAAGCTGACCGCCCGCGAACGCATCGACGCGCTGCTCGATGACGGCTCGTTCGAGGAATACGACATGTTCGTCGAACACCGCTGCGCGGAGTTCGGCATGGCGGAGAAGAAGTTCGCCGGCGACGGCGTGGTCACCGGCTGGGGCGCCATCGACGGGCGCACCGTGTTCGTCATGGCCAAGGACTTCACGGTGTTCGGCGGCTCGCTGTCGGAAGCCCACGCGGAGAAGATGGTCAAGGTCATGGACATGGCGATCAAGACCGGCGCGCCGGTGATCGGCCTGTTCGACGCCGGCGGGGCGCGCATTCAGGAAGGCGTGGCCTCATTGGCCGGTTATGGCGAGGTGTTCCTGCGCAACGTGCAAGCCTCCGGCGTCATTCCGCAGATTTCGGTCATCATGGGCCCGTGCGCCGGCGGCGACGTCTATTCGCCGGCCATGACCGACTTCATCTTCATGGTGCGCGACACCTCCTACATGTTCGTCACCGGCCCCGACGTGGTGAAGGCGGTGACCAACGAGGAGGTGACGGCGGCGGAGCTGGGCGGCGCGGACGTGCACACCAAACGTTCGTCGGTGGCCGACGGCGCCTTCGCCAACGATCTGCAGGCCATGCTGCATATCCGCAAGCTGATCGGCTTTCTGCCCTCCTCCAACCGCGAAGCGCCGCCGGAGGTGGCAACGCGGGACGACCCGGCCCGCGAGGAGCCATCACTGGACACCCTGATCCCCGACAATCCCAACCAGCCCTACGACATGATGGAACTGGTGGAGAAGGTGGTGGACGAAGGCGACGTCTTCCCCATTCAGCCGGACTTCGCCCGCAACGTCATCACCGGTTTCGCCCGCCTGGAGGGCCGCAGCGTCGGCATCGTCGCCAACCAGCCGATGGTGCTGGCCGGGGTGCTGGACGCCGACGCCTCGCGCAAGGCGGCGCGCTTCGTGCGCTTCTGCGACGCCTTCAACATTCCCATCGTCACCTTCGTGGACGTGCCCGGCTTCATGCCCGGCACGGCGCAGGAATACGGCGGGCTGATCAAGCATGGCGCCAAGCTGCTGTTCGCCTATACCCAGGCCACGGTGCCCATGGTCACGGTGATCACCCGCAAGGCCTATGGCGGCGCCTATGTGGTGATGGCGTCGAAGCACATCGGCTGCGATGTCAACTACGCCTGGCCGACCGCGGAGATCGCCGTGATGGGCGCCAAGGGCGCGGCGGAAATCCTGTTCAGGCGCGACGCCGACGACCCGGAGCGGCTGGCCGAACGCATCGCCCAATACGAGGAGCGTTTCGCCAATCCGTTCATCGCCGCCGAACGCGGCTATCTGGACGATGTCATCATGCCCCACTCCACCCGGCGGCGCATCTGCCGCGCCCTGAAGATGCTGCGCGCCAAGCACGAAACGCAACCGGCGAAGAAGCACGACAACATCCCGCTGTGAGCTACAGGCAACGGATCGTCATGCGCCACACGCCGTCGTGATGCCGCGCCGGCCCGCGCACCCGCCCCTTCTGCCCGTCGCGGCAGGTGTAATGGCGCACCGTGGAGCGCGCGATCTGCTCCACGATGCGCCGATCACCTTCGGTGCCGCCCAGTGCCCGCCCCGGCGCGGCAACCGTGGTCAGCCACCCCTCGCCCGCCTTGCGGAACGTCACCACGTAGCGCCGGCCGTTGTAGATCACCGGCTCGCGGCGCGCCGCGGCGGCCTTCACCGGCCCGGCCTCCAGCCGCGGCGCCTTTTCCGGCCCGCCCCCTTGCGCGCACGCGGCGACGATCAGCCCCGGCACCGCGATCCACATCATCCGCATCGTTTCCCCCTCCTTTGCATCGCGGCATTCACCACCACATCACTCGTCATTCCGGCGAAAGCCGGAATCCCAGACCATGCGCGCATGAGTCCGCGGCACGAGATGCCGGCTTTCGCCGGCATGACGAGTAAGCAACCGCACTTCCCGTGCGAAACCCCGACTCGCCGCCGCAGTGTGGCGATTTGCGCTTTGCCCGGCAAGGCCGGCGTGGCAAAACGGGGCCTGCCGGAAACTTGAGGGGGACACCCGCCGATGCCATCGTTCGATCCTGAACGGATGTTCGCCGCCCGCCTGGCGCGGATGACCGAATCGCCCATCCTGGCCATGGCCCGCAAGCGCCGCGAACTGGTGGCCGCCGGCCATGACGTCATCGCGCTGAACATCGGCGAGCCGGACTTCGACACCCCCGATCACATCCGCGCCGCCGCCAAACGGGCCATCGACGCCGGCCACACCCATTATCCGCCGGTGGCCGGCCTCGCCGAACTGCGCGCCGCCATCGCCCGCAAGCTGAGGGAAGAGAACGGGCTGGATTACGCCCCCGACGAGATCGTCGTCACCGGCGGCGCCAAGCAGGCCCTGGCCAACGCCATGTTCGCCCTGCTGGAGAAAGGCGACGAGGTGATCCTGCCCGCCCCCTACTGGGTGGCCTACAGGGGACTGGTCGAGCTGGTCGGCGCGACGGCGGTGATCGTGCCCGCCACCATCGACGACGGCTGGCGGGTGCCGCCTCAACGCCTCGCCGCCGCGATCACGGAGAAGAGCAGACTGCTGATCCTCAACACGCCGGGCAACCCCTCCGGCGTGGTGCTGAAGGAGAGCGAACTGGCCGCCATCGCCGAACTGGTGCGGGCCCATCCGCGCCTGATGGTCATCAGCGACGAGATCTACGAATACATCCTGTTCGACGGCGCGCGCATGCACTCCATCGCGGCGCTGAACGGCATGCGCGAGCGCGTCATCACCGTCAACGGCTTCTCCAAGGGCTTCGCCATGACCGGCTGGCGGCTGGGTTACGCCGCCGCCGCCCGGCCGCTGGCCGCCGCCATCGCCAAGATGCAGGGCGCCTTCACCGCCGGGGCCAACTCCATCGCCCAGCACGCCGCCATCGCGGCGCTCGAAGGCCCGCGCGACGCCGTTGAGGACATGGTGCGCACCTATGCCGAGCGCCGCCGGTTCGTCATGCAGCGGCTGCGGGCCATCGAGGGCGTGCGCGCCGTGGCGCCGGAAGGCGCGTTCTACGTGCTGGCCGATGTGTCCGCCGACGGAGGCGAGGACGACGCCGCCTTGTGCGACCGGCTGCTGGCAGAGCGCCACGTGGCCCTCACTCCGGGCGGCGCGTTCGGCGCGCCGGGCACGGTGCGCATCTCCTTCGCCGCCTCGCGCGCCGACCTCGCGGAAGGGCTGAACCGCTTCGCGGCGGGCCTTGCCGCATCTTGAGGCCTTTGCTAAGGCCGCCCGGGAAAACCGCCACCTGAGGGAGCCGCATTCATGATCCCCCGCTACACCCGCGATGAAATGGCCGCCGTCTGGGCGCCGGAAACGAAGTTCCGCATCTGGTTCGAGATCGAGGCCCACGCCGCCGAGGCGCAGGCCGAGCTGGGCGTCATCCCGAAGGAAGCCGCGCGGGTCATCTGGGAGAAGGGCTCGAAGGCCGAATT
>DRPD01000004.1 GCA_011374735.1 Thermopetrobacter sp. | reverse complement strand
GAGGCGGTTGGCCGGGTCGTCCTTCCAGGCCACGATGTGCGAGGCGTTGAGCAGCCGTGAATCGTCGATGCCGGTGAGGGGGCAGCGTTCGTTCCAGGCGGCCAGCACCATGCGGCGGAAGAAATCCTGGCCCAGCCGCTGGCGCACGGCGACGATGCGTTCGGTGGCTTCCGGCGGCGGGTGCATGGCGTCCTTCGGCTCCTCCGCGAAGCCGGCCGCCGGGTGATCGCCGGCGGCGGCGCCGATCTGGCGGGCGAAGACGCCCAGCAGGCTTTCCGGGTCGCGCATGAACTCTTCCCACACCGCGCGATCGATGCGGCTGGCGGTGCGCATGCCCTTGCGCGGCAGGGTTTCATCCAGGGCGGCGAAGTTGCACGCCTTCATCGCCACGGCGGCGGGGCTGCGACCAAGCCGCTGGGCCAGCGCGATGATCTCCGGGTTGTGCCGGTGCAGGCGGCCGAACGGGGTGCGCAAATAAAGCGCCAGCGCCTCGCGGCTTTCCTCTTGCGTCCAGTTGCGGCGTGCGGCCATGTCCGTTTTCCCTCGTCACGGGCAGTGTGCCCAACCGCGCGGGCAAAGGCAAAACGGTCATTCGGCGGGCAGGGGGTGAGGGCGAAGCGGCGGGATAGGGGCGGTGGTGTCTTCCCCCTTGAGGCCGAAGCGGCGCAGCAGCGCGATGGCGGTGGCGAACAGGGCGGCGCCGGCGATCATGTCGATGAAATAGTGGCCGCCGAAGATCGGCGTGGCCAGCAGGGTGAGCAGGCCGAAGGCGAGCCCGGGGATGAAGAACACGGTGCCGCGCAGCGCCCAGGGGACGAGCAGGGCCATGACGGTATGAAAACTGGGAATTGAGACGATGCCCATCAGGCCGGACATGTCGAAGCCGGTCATCCGGCCGCTGGTCAGGGCCAGCACCGTGGCGGCGAATTCGCGGCCGGTGCCTTCCGGCAGGTTGGAGATGATATGGGGGGCGGGGGCGTGGTGGGCCATGGCGCCGACGGCGGGCAGCAGAAAGCCGGTCATCGAGGTGACGGCGCCGCACAGGAAGAACAGCCAGACGTATTCGCGCAGCCGCTGAACGCGGGCGGTGGCCAGCAGCACCAGCAGCGTGGCGAACAGCGCGGTCATGTGGCTGGAGTAGGCCTTCTTCAGCCAGCCCAGCAGCTGCGGGCGGTCGTTGAAGAAGGCGACGTAGGCCGTCCAGTCCAGGCCCAGCGCGCGATCGATGGCGGCCAGCGCCGCGTCGGCCGGCTTAAACCCCGACGCGGCGCCCAGATAGGTGAGCAGCTGGCCGGCGTTGGGAAACAGGAACAGGATGCCGAAGGTGCCGGGCACGGCCAGCAGGGCGCGCCAGCCGCCGATCGTGGCGGCGGCGATCATCATCAGCAACAGCAGCCACGGGAACATGGCCAGCCGGGCCCCGAAGCCGGTGATGGCGGCGCCGGTGAGCCAGGCCCAGACGATGATCAACAGCACCGTCAGGGCGAAGGCCAGCCAGACCAGCGGGTGGGGAAACAGCAGCAGGCGGGCGTCGATATCGCCGCGTGACGGCAATCGGTAGCGGGCCGGCAGGCGGCTGGATGCGAGATCGATACCCATGCGGCGCAGCCTATCACCGGCGCTCTTAAGAGATGGTTGCCCGGCCGACGAAAAACCCCGCCTCCCGGGCGGGAAGCGGGGTCGGTCAGGCAGGTGGCGGCGCGGCGATTTACTTGTCGTCTTCCTGCGCGGGCGTCTCGTCTTTGGTGCTTTCCGCATCGGCGGCGGCCTCTTCCGCGTCATCGGCGCCAGCATCATCGCCGCTTTCCGACTCTTGCTCTTCCGCTGCCTCTTCCTCGCCGGCCAGCTCCTGCAGCATCTGTTCGCGCTCCGCCTCGGCGCGCGCCTCGTCGGTCAGGATTTCGCCCTTGGCCTGCAGCTCCGCCTCTTCCTCGGTGCGGGCCACGTTGACGGTGACGGTGATGGCGACTTCCGGATGCAGCCGCACCTCCACGTCGTGCAGGCCGATCACCTTGATCGGTTTTTCCAGCGCCACCTGGCCGCGCGAGACGTTGACGCCGAAGGTTTCGGAAATGGCGGCGGCGATATCGCGGGTGGTGGCGGAGCCGTAGAGCTGGCCGGCCTCGCCGGCGGCGCGGATCAGCACCACGGACTGGCCGTCGGCCTTCGCGGCGTCGGCCTCGGCGGCGGCGCGGGCCTCGGCGTTGCGCTTCTCGATCTCCGCTTTCTCCTTCTCGAAGCGTTCCAGATTGGCGGCGTTGGCGCGCAGCGCCTTGCCCTGCGGCAGCAGGTAGTTGCGGGCGTAGCCGTCCCTGACGGTGACCACATCGCCCAGATCGCCGAGCTTGCCGACGCGTTCCAGCAGGATGACTTTCATGGCGGTTTCTCCTTTTCGATGAATCTCTTGCGGGTTGGTGTTGCGGAAACGATTCAGGTT
>DRPD01000003.1 GCA_011374735.1 Thermopetrobacter sp. | reverse complement strand
CCTGGAGGAGACGATCCGCCGCTTCGGCTACGAGGTGATGACGGCGGAGAACGCCATTCGCGGGCTGGAGGTGCTGGCCAGCCCGGCCGGCAAGCGGGTGCGGCTGATCGTGCTCGACCTGATGCTGCCGGAGATGGACGGGCTGGAGTTTCTGGAAAAGCTGTCCATCGACCGCCCGGAAATGCCGGTCATCGTGCAGACCGCGCAAGGCTCCATCGAGATGGTGGTGCGCGCCATGCGCGCCGGGGCCGACGACTTCGTGGTCAAGCCGGTCAACCCGGAACGGCTGAAGGTGTCGATCCAGAACCTGTTGAAGGTCAACGCCCTCACCGAGGAGGTGAAAAGGCTCAACAAGAAGGTGAAGGGCGCGCTCACCTTCGACGACCTGATCGTCAAGAGCCCCGGCATGCAGCAGGTGGTCAATCTCGGCCGCCGCGCCGCGCAATCGAACATCCCCGTCCTGATCGAGGGCGAATCCGGCGTCGGCAAGGAGATGGTGGCGCGCGCCATTCAGGGCGAATCGGCCCGCGCCGGCAAGCCGTTCGTCGCCGTCAACTGCGGCGCCATTCCGGAGAATCTCGTCGAGAGCACCCTGTTCGGCCACGAGAAGGGGGCCTTCACCGGCGCCGTGTCGAAGCACATCGGCAAGTTCCAGGAGGCCTCCGGCGGCACCCTGTTCCTCGACGAGGTGGCGGAACTGTCGCTGGACATGCAGGTGAAACTGCTGCGCGCCTTGCAGGAAGGCGAGATCGACCCGGTGGGCGCGCGCCGCCCCGTGAAGGTGGACGTGCGCATCATCTCCGCCACCAACCGCGACATGATCGAGATGGTCAAGCAGGGCACGTTCCGCGAGGATCTGTATTACCGCCTGAACGTGTTTCCGATCATGGTGCCGCCGCTGAGGAAGCGCGTCGCCGACATCCCGCCGCTGGTGGAGCATTTCATCCACCGCTTCGCGGCCGAGGAAGGCCGCAAGGTGCGCGGCATCGCGCCGGATGCGTTGCGGATGTTGCAGCAGTATTCCTGGCCCGGCAACGTGCGCCAGCTGGAGAACACCATCTTCCGCGCCATCGTGCTGGCCGAGGGCGACGAGCTGACCATCGCCGACTTCCCGCAGATCGCCGCGCTGGTGGAGGGCTATGACGTGCAGGTGCCCGCCGCCCCCGCCGAGCCGCAGCCGGCACAGACCGGCCCGGCCGGCGGCGCCGCCGCCGATCCGGCCACCGTGGCCGACGGCAGCGCCATCGGCGTCTCCGTGGTCACCGAAGGCGGCCACGTGCGCACCCTGGAGGAGGTGGAGGCCGACATGATCCGCCTCGCCCTGGCCCGCTATCGCGGCCAGATGTCGGAGGTGGCGCGCAAGCTGGGCATCGGCCGCTCCACCCTGTATCGCAAGATCAAGGCGCTGGGCATCGAGGTGCAGCGCTGAGTGTTCAATCCTTTTTCGGGCGGAACAGCCAGCCGTTGGCCTTGCGCACCACGGCGCGCGGCAGCAGCCGCGGCATCTGCGCCGCCAGCCAGTTCATCGCGCCCGGCACGACGACGGCCCGGCCTTCCTTGAAGCCCTGCCAGCCGGCCCGCGCCACGTCCTTCGCCCGCGCCGCCGGCATCAGCTTCATGAGCAGCCCGTCGCTCATGCCGGCGGTTTCCTGAAAGCCGGTCTTCACCGGCCCCGGGCACAGTGCGGTGACGGTCACCTTGCTGCCGCGCGCCTCCTCCGCCAGCGCCTCGGAGAAATGCAGCACATAGGCCTTGGTGGCGAAATAGACCGCCATGTGGGGCCCGGACATGAACCCGGCCGTGGAGGCCACGTTGAGCACCCCGCCCGCGCCGCGCGCGATCATCTGTGGCAACAGCCGCAAGCTCAGCTCCGTCAGGGTGCGCACGTTCAGGTCGATCATCCGCAACTGCCTGTCCACATCCAGTTCCATGGCCCGGCCATTGAGGCCGAAGCCGGCGTTGTTGATCAGCACCTCCGGCATCCAGCCGCGCCGCTGAAGCGCCTTGATCAGCTTCCCGCCCGCCCCGGCCTGCGCCAGATCGAACGGCAGCACATGAGCCGTGGTGTCCGTCGCCGCCTGCAGCACGCCGGCCACGCGGCGCAGTTCGTCCTCGTTGCGCGCCACCAGCACCAGATCCCAGCCCTCTTCGGCCAGAATGCCGGCGAACGCCTCGCCGATACCGCCCGACGCGCCGGTGATCAGCGCCAGCCGCCGCGCCTTCTTCGTCTTGCCATCCGTCGCCATGACCACCCCCGGTTCCCGCTAGGCTCGGGACTCATAAATAACGTGGATGCCAGCGGCGTTTTCGCAAAATAGCGCCGAGCCTTTCTTTCGCAGGCAATACCTTGTGGTATTGGCAAGAAAGAAAGGCTCGGCGATATGCAGCGAAAGCGTCGCCCGAAGGGGCTGGCGCAAAAACCGCTGAATCAACAATAACCCTTAGCCTTCTCATCGTTTTTGCGCCAGACTGGCGCCGCGTTATTTATGGGTCCTGAGCCTAGACAACGCACCCAACCCGACTCAGCACGTTGTTTGCCGTTTGGCAACCATGATCGCCAACGCCGCCGATCCGGCAAAGCGTCGTTAACCGCGCCCGGCCCACCATGTGCCCCATCAAGGATGAACGAGGAACGCGGCCGGATGAAGGCCCGTCAAGCGTCAGGAATGCTGTGCGATGCAAGACCAATGGAACGCCTACGCCTGCGAGATTTCCGGCCACCGGGCGTGGATCGTGTTCAACGAAACGCTGGCCGGCGAGCTGCCGCATCTCGATCTGCCCAATCTGCTCAGGGTGCAGATGGAATACGCGCCCGATGAACGGGGCCGGCCGCCATCGGCGGACGAGGAGCGCCTGCTGGAAGTGGAGGCCGAGCTGGAGGAATGGCTGGCCGCCATCGGCGGACGCTTCGCCGGGCAGGTGACCGCCACCGGCCTGCGCACCTTGTTCTTTTATGTGGCCTGCAACGAGGAGGAGGCGCGCCAGATCGTGCACCGCATCGCCCTGCGCCTTAAGGCACCGCTGGCCATGCGCATGGAGGCCGACGCCCGCCACGCCATCTATTACGAACTGCTGCTGCCCGACGAGGAGGAGCGGCGCGTCATGGCCGATCTGGAGATCCTCGACGCGATGATGCGCGACGGCGACGATCTGCAAACCCCCCGCCCGGTCTGTCACGAGGCGTCCTTCACCACCCATCAGCAGGCCATGGCCTTCGCCGACTGGGCGCGCCAGAACGGCTTTCTGGTCAGCGGCGTGCACACCGGCAAGGGCGCAAACGACACCTGTGCGGTGCGCTTTCAGCGCACCATGCGCCCCGAACCGCGGGCCATTCACGCCGACACCGCCGCCATCGCCTACATGGCCGGCCAGCTGGGCGGCCGCCATGAGGGCTGGCGGGCCCCGTTGCGCGAACGCCGCCGGGCCTGAGGGCGAGCCGCCTCAAGGTGTGGGCGGCGTGAAGGCGCGGGCGTTCTCGATCACCGGGATGCGGCGGCGCACCTCGGCCACCCGGTCGAGATCGAGGGTGGCGTGAATGACACCGGGCTGATCGTCTTCCCTTTGGGCCAGCACCTCGCCCCACGGCGAGACGATCAGGCTGTGGCCATAGGTGGCGCGGCCCGATTCATGCCGCCCGCCCTGCGCGGCGGCCATCACGAAGGAGCCGGTTTCAATGGCCCGCGCCCGCAGCAGCACATGCCAATGCGCCCGCCCGGTCGGCACCGTGAACGCGGCCGGCACCGTCAGCACCGCCGCCCCGGCCCGCGCCAGCGCCTGATAGAGGGCGGGAAAGCGCAGGTCATAGCACACGCTCATGCCCACCCGCATGCCGCCGGCGTCGGCCACCACCGCCTTCTCGCCGGGGCGGATGTAGGCCGATTCGCGATAGTCCTTCTCATCGTCGCCCAATTGGACGTCGAACAGGTGGATCTTGTCGTAATACGCCACGATCCCGCCGTCCGGCCCGAACAGGATGGAGCGGTTGACCAGCCGGTCGTCGTTGGCATCCCGCGTCTTCAACGCCAGCGAACCGATGTGCAGATGCACCTTCAGCGCCGCCGCCAGGTCGGCGAAGGCGGCCACCGCCGCGTCGTCGCTCATCGTGCCGACGGCGGCCCGCACCCGCTGCTTGTCCTCGTCCATCAGGCCGGTGTTCTCCGGCGTCAGGATATAGCGCGCGCCGGCCCCGGCGGCGGCCCGGATCAGCTCCGAAGCGGCCCGGACGTTGGCCGCGACATCCAGCCCGCTGCGCAATTGCACGCAGGCCACCGGCACCGCCGCCGCGCTGGCGTTCATGCGTCCTGTCCGGCCAGCAGCGGATCGAGGCGGCCGCGCCGCTCCAGGGCGGAGAGATCGTCGAACCCGCCCACGTGCAGGCCATTGATGAAGATCTGCGGCACGGTGTGGCGCCCGCCCGCCTTCTGCATCATCTCCGCCCGCCGCCGCGGATCGTCGTTGACGTCGATTTCGGTGAAGCTGACGCCCTTCGCCTTCAGCAGCCGCCGCGCCGCCTGGCAATAGGGACACCACTGGGTGGCATACATGATCACTTCGGCCATGAGAGAGGCTCCATCAGAAAATGGTTCATCGATGGGTCAAATATGCAAGGCCGCCTCGCCCGCCGCAAGGGCGAAAACCGCCACCCGGACGGACGCCGCCCCGGCTTCCAGCAGCGCCTCGGCGCAGGCGCTGGCGGTGGCCCCGGTGGTCAGCACGTCGTCGATCAGGATCACGTCGCGCCCGGCCAGCAACGGCCGCCAGCCCTCGGCGACGGCGAACGCCCCCGTCACGTTGCGCAGCCGCTCGCGGCGTCCCAGTTCCGTCTGCGGCCGGGTGGCGCGGGAACGCACCAGCACCTCCGGCGCAAGGCGCGCGCGGCGCCCCTTCGCCATCAGCCGCGCCAGCGTCGCCGACTGGTTGAAGCGCCGCCGCCACAGCCGCGCCCGATGCAGCGGCACCGGCGTCAGCAGCGCCTCCTCGTCCAGCCACTCCGCGCAGCGCCGCCGCAGATGATGGGCCATGAACCGCCCCGCCCACGGCCGGTCGTGAAACTTCAGGTCATGGACGATCGTCCGGCTGACATCGTTGAACAGCACCGCGGCGCGCAGTTCCGTCCACGGCGGATCGGCCAACAGCGCCGGAATGGTTTCCAGTTCCACCTCGGCCAGATCGTGGGCCAGCGGCCGCCCGGTCTTCGGGCAGGCCGGTTCGTCGATCGGCCACAGGCCCGGCCAGCAATCGGCGCACAGCCCGTGCGGCGCCGCCACCGGCCGCCCGCAGGCCACGCAGGCCGGCGGCACCAGGAGATCGCCCAACCGCGCCGCGGCGGCGCGCAGTCGCGGCGCGATCATGGCGCTTGGCCCGCTTCGATCGTCATGCCGGGGCGCAAAAGCCCGTCGGCGACGGGGCGCAAATACAGCCCGCAGTCCTTGTGGCCGAAGGCGTCCAGCAAGGTGCGCGGAATGTGCAGGTCACGCTCCCCGGTGTCCGGATCGACCCCGGTGGCGATGCACCGCCCGATGCGCTCCTCGGCCATGAACAATGGCTCACCATCGACGGCGAGTTTGCGGCCCACCCAGTCGAACTCCGCCCAGGCCGGCAGGCCGTCGATGTAGATGTTGGCCCGAAAGCGCAGCGGGTTCACCTCCTTGCCGACGAGATCGGCAATGGCCCGCACCGTGGCCAGATTGATCAGCGACAGGAACGGCTTCGGCACGTCATGAAAGCGATGGGCGCCGACGATGCGCGGCCGCGCCGGCGCGGCGTCGCCCAGAAAGTCGGCCAGAAACCGTTCGATGGCGGCCCGCCCTTCGGGGGTGGTCAGCCGCCCCTCCGCCACCACCTTGCCGCCGCGCAACAGGGTCAGGGTGTCGGTGGCCGCATCGTGACGGATATCGAGCGCCGCCAGCTGCGCGGTGTTGACCAGTTGCAGGAACTTGCCCTTCGGCACATGGCGCGGATTGGCCGCGTCGAACACCGGCCCGGCCCGTTCGATGGCCCAGCGGCGGTCATGGGCCAGCGGCCTGTCCTGCTCGATGGCCGCCTCATTGAGCCCCACGGCGCTCAGGCCCTTCACCGGCCAGCGATACAATGCGGCGATGGTGGCGGTTGTGGTCATGTCGGCCCGTTGCCTCCCTTGAGTGCCCGTTTCGCCGCACTATATCGGGGAGAGAAACGACCTGTCATCACCATCAATGTGAATGGCCGCCGGCGCTTTCCCGGTGCCTCCAGGAGGGCCGGCCATGACCGGCGGGCCGGAAAGGGAGAAACGATGAATCTGGAAAAATACACCGACCGCCTGAAGGGCTTCGTGCAATCGGCCCAGCAGCTGGCCCTGCGCGAGGGCCATCAGCAGTTCACCCCGCTGCATCTGCTGAAGGTGCTGCTTGACGACGATCAGGGCATGGCCGCCTCGCTGATCGCCGCCGCCGGCGGCGACGCCAGGCTGGCCCGGGCCGACGTCAACGCGGCGCTTGACAAGATGCCGAAGGTGGAAGGCGGCTCCGGCCAGCTCTATCTGGCGCCGGAAACGGCCAGGGTGTTCGACACGGCGGAGAAACTGGCCGAAAAGGCCGGCGACAGCTATGTGACCGTGGAGCGCCTGCTGCACGCGCTCATCATCGAGAAATCGGACGCCGCCGACATCCTGAACAAGGCCGGCGTCACGCCGGTGGCGCTCAACAAGGCCATCGACGAGATGCGCGGCGGGCGCACCGCCGACAGCGCCTCGGCGGAGGAAACCTACGAGGCCTTGAAGAAATACGCCATCGACCTCACCGGGAAGGCGCGCGAGGGCAAGCTCGATCCGG
>DRPD01000002.1 GCA_011374735.1 Thermopetrobacter sp. | reverse complement strand
CCGCATCAATACCGGTGGCGGCGGCGCCAGAGGTGGGGCAGGGTGAACTGGCCCTGCCAGATGCCGCGCCGGGCGGCGCGGGCGGCGCGTTCATCGGCCACGTAGCGGCGCGAATAGCGCACATAGGCGACCGCCAGTCCGGCCCGCACCATGGCCCGGCCGACATCGCGCCCGTTCACCGTGCAGATGCCCACCATGCGGCCATAGCGGTCGGTGGTCACCCGCCGGCAGGTGACGGAGCCGCGCCGCAACAGCTTGCGCAGCCAATTCCTGGCCGCCCGGCCGCACGGCCAGCGACCACCATCGCGGCCGCCGCACGCCTGACGCAGCTCCGGCGCGTCGATACCATGCAGCCGCACCTCCACATCGCCCCACATCAGGCTGTCGCCGTCGATGGCGGTGGCGGTGGTGGGGCGCGGCGCCTCCTCGCAGGCGGCCAGCGGCAGGCAGCAAGCCAGCAGCAGCGCCCCCAGTGGGCGGCGGTGTCCGACAAATCTCATGTGGCGGCGCTCCGGTTGGTGGCGGTGCGGTTCGTGTCTTCCGGCAGCAGCGCCAACAGCAGCGCCAGCAGCCACAGGGCATTGCCCTCCCTGAAGGCCAGCCCTTCGAGCATGAAGGGGATGAACAGGCCGCCACCGAAGGCCAGCATGGCGGTCAGCTCCGGCGGGCGGTGCCGCCACCAGCGCCGGATGATGACGGCGCCGCCGCGCGCCATCAGCATCAGCCAGGCCAGCAGGCCCGTCAGGCCGAGATCGGCCAACAGGGCGATGACGACATTATGGGCATGCCAGTTCTTCACCGCGAAGGGAAGGGGATCGGCCAACGGCGCCTCGCCCAGCATGATCAGGAACTGCTGCCCCGGGCCGACGCCCAGCAAGGGGTATTGCCGCCATATCGCCAGCCCGTTGGCCCACAGCTCGAAACGCTGCAACAGGGAAGTGCCGCCACGGCCGATGGCGCCGGGCAGGTCGGCGAGCTTGAAATAACCCATGGCGCTGACCGCGAACGCCGCCGACAACAGGGCGAAGCCGAGGGCGGCCACGAGGGCGTGGCGGTGCAGCGTCAGCGCGGCGTGGGGGCGGCGCGTCAACGCTTGCAGGTAGGCGAACAGGCCGCTGGTGAGAATCAGCGCCAACAGGATGTTGCGGGTGCCGGAAAACAGCGCCACACCGAAAACGCCAACCGTCAACGCCCAGCGCAGCCAGCGCGGTCGCATCAACAACGCCCCGCCCATGATCTGAAACGCCAGCAGGGAGAGGATGACCGTATTGTAGCTCAGGGAAAGACGCCCGGCCCGCATCATCGGCTCCCCCATGAGCAGATGAACCAGCGGCAGGGCGATGAAATAGCCGGCCATCAACAGCGCCTGCGTCCGCAGCCCCTGAAAGACGGCGTGTGGCGTGCGCCACATGTAGACGAAGGTGGCCAATGAGGCCCACAACACGCCGGTGTTGAGCAGCGCGAACACCGGCTCGATGCTCAACAGCGCGGAAAGCGACACCACGATGACGAACAGGGCCGGCATCCAGCGCGGGCGAAAGGCCCCGAACAGCAGGCCATCGCCGATGAAACCGGCCCCCCGCGCCAGCAGCAGCCAAAACGGGAACCAGCCCATGAACAGGCCATTGATCACCGGCGGCGGGTGAATGCCGGCGATGGGCACCCTCGTGGCGTAGCCCAGCGCCAGGGTGAACAGCCACAGGCCGAACAGCACGCCAAGGGGGCCGGACTTTTCTCCGGCCTCCCGCCTGTCGCTTGCGGCCATGGTCATGCACCGCCTCCCGGGGGCCGCCCGTTCGATCCGTCAGGCCGCGGTCAGTCTGGCCAGCACCTCGTCGCTGACCTCGAAGTTGGAATAGACGTTCTGCACGTCATCGTCGTCCTCCAGCGCCGCGATCAGCTTCAGCATGGTGGCCGCCTTGTCCTCATCCAGCGGCGTCATGGTCTGCGGCCGCCACACCGCCTTCACCGATTCCGCCTCGCCCAGGGTTCCGGCCAGCGCCTGGGAGACGGCGTGGATGTCCTCGAAGGCGCAGATGACGATGTGGCCGTTGTCGTCCGACGTCACGTCCTCCGCCCCGGCCTCGATGGCCGCCTCCAGCACCGTTTCGGCGTCACCGGCCTGCGGCTTGTAGACGATCTCGCCCACCCGGTCGAACATGAAGGCCACGGAGCCCGTCTCGCCCATGTTGCCGCCGTGCTTGGTGAAGGCGGCGCGCACCGCCGCGGCGGTGCGGTTGCGGTTGTCGGTCAGCGCCTCCACGATCACCGCCACGCCGCCCGGCCCGTAGCCCTCGTAGCGCACTTCCTCGTAAGCGTCGGCGTCGCCGCCGGTGGAGCGGTTGATGGCGCGCTGGATGTTGTCCTTGGGCATCGACTGGGCGCGCGCGTTCTGGATGGCCAGCCTGAGGCGCGGGTTGCTGTCCGGGTCGGGGCCGCCCAGTTTGGCGGCGACGGTGATCTCGCGCGACAGCTTGGCGAAGATCTTCGAGCGCGCCGCGTCCTGGCGGTTCTTGCGGTGCATGATGTTCTTGAATTGCGAGTGTCCGGCCATGATCCCGTTTCACCTTGAATTGCCAACAAACCCGTTCGTGAACCGATATGCCGCGAATGACCTTGAGTGTCAAAACGCCGGCCACGACTCGCGCAGCCGGCCGCCGGCGCGCAGCGGCGCGACATCGGTGGCCAGGCCGCTGGCGTCATCGGTGGCGACGAACACGCCGCAGATGGTGGCCGCGCCGCCAGCCGGCGTGAAACGCCCGGCGGGGATGCGGCCGGTGAAGCGTCGCAACGGCTCGTCCTTCTGCATACCGATCACCGAATCGTAATCGCCGCACATGCCGGCGTCGGTCAGGTGCGCGGTGCCGCCGGGCAGGATCTGGGCGTCGGCCGTCGGCACGTGGGTGTGCGAGCCCGCCACCAGCGAGGCGCGGCCGTCGCAGAAATGGCCCATGGCCATTTTCTCCGAGGTGATTTCGGCGTGCATGTCGATGACGATGGCGTCGGCGCACTCGCCCAACGGGCAGGCGTCCAGTTCGCGCCCCACGGCGCTGAACGGATTGTCGAGCAGCGGATGCATGTGCACCTGGCCCATGGGGGCCAGCACCAGCACCTTGCGCCCGTCGGCCGTCTCGAACAGGCCGCCGCCCCTGCCCGGCGTGCCGTCGGGGTAATTGAGCGGCCTGAGCAGGCGCGCTTCGCGCTCATAATGCAGCATCGCCTCGCGCTGATCGAAGGCGTGGTTGCCGGTGGTGACGACATCGGCCCCGGCGTCGAAGAAGGCGTCGGCGATGGCGGCGGTGATGCCGAAGCCGCCGGCCGCGTTCTCGCCGTTGACGATCACGAAATCGGCCCTCAGCCGCTCGCGGATGGCGGGCAACCGTTTCAGCACCGCCTGGCGCCCGGCCCGGCCCACCACGTCGCCCAGAAACAGAATGCGCATCAGCCCCCTTCCTTCACCTGGTGGATCATCCGCTCGGTGATGATCGTGTCCAGCGGCGCGTCTTCGGCCGTCACCGGCAGCTCTTCCAGCTCCTGCTCCGCGTAGGCCAGCCCGACGGCCAGCACGCCGCCACCGGCGCGCAAATCGGCCAGCGTGCGGTCGTAATAGCCGCCGCCATAGCCCAGCCGGTGCCCGGCCCGGCTGAAGGCCAGCAACGGCACCAGCACCACGGCGGGGCGCAGTGATGGCGCGTCTTCCGAAGGCACCGGCACGCCGAACGCCCCGTCGGT
>DRPD01000001.1 GCA_011374735.1 Thermopetrobacter sp. | reverse complement strand
TGGCGCTGGCCGGTTACACCAACGCCGGCAAGAGCACCCTGTTCAACGCCCTCACCGAGGCCGGGGTGATGGCTAGGGATCAGCTGTTCGCCACCCTCGATCCGACCATGCGCCAACTGGCCCTGCCCGGCGGGCGCAAGGCCATCCTGTCGGATACCGTGGGCTTCATCTCCGATTTGCCGACCCAGCTCGTGGCCGCCTTCCGCGCCACCCTGGAGGAGGTGGTGGAGGCCGACATCCTGCTGCACGTGCGCGACATGAGCGACGAGGAGGAAGCGGCGGCGCAGGCCGATGACGTGGCCCGCGTGCTGGCCGAGATCGGCATCGACGAGACGCGGCGCGGCAACATGATCGAGGTGTGGAACAAGGCCGACCTGCTCGATGCGGCGGCCGAACGGCGCTTGCGGGCATTGGCGGCGCGGCGCGACGACGTGGTGATCGTTTCCGCCGTCACCGGCGAGGGGCTCGACGCGTTGCGCGACATGATCGCCCGGCGGCTGTCGGCCGACGACGTGATGCGCACCTTGCGCCTGCCGCCCGCCGCCGGGGCCGATCTGGCCTGGTGCCACCGGCATGCGGAAGTGCTGCGCCGGCACACCGATGACGACGGCGCGATGACTCTCACGCTGCGTCTCTCGGCGGCCGATCTGGCGCGCGCCGAGCGCCGCTTCGGCGACCGGTTGCAACCCGCCGCGCAAGGCCGCCTGGCCGCTGAATGACCCCAGACCCACCACCGCCCCATCCAGCCTCCAAATCATCAAAACACAGGCTTTGATGGGGGCATGAAGCGGTTTGCAACGCGCCGCCCTCACGCGACTTCGCATGGGATGCGGCATGCTGTCGCGAGGCGTCATGCCGGCTTTTTCCCGCCACGGCGGCGCGCCACACTGATCGGCATGACGAATCAGTCCCGCCAGACGACGCATGCGCACAACCCGCCGCCCCGGGCTCGTTCCTGGCGGCGCGCCATGCTGCGCGGGCTGGGCGGCCGCTGCCCGGCCTGCGGCGTGGGCGCGCTGCATGATGGCAAGGGCCGCATCGCGCGCGCTTGCGCGGCGTGTGGCGAGGAGCTGTATCACCATCGCGCCGGTTATCCGGCGCTGTTGATCGCCGGGCTGTTGGCCGCCCATGCCGGTGGCATTTCCGAACTGGCACTTCATGAAGTGATCGACTTTCCGCCCCGCGCCATCGCCGGCATGTTGCTCGCCGCGCTGGTTTTCGCCGCCCTCGTCCGGCCCATCAAGGGCATGATGGTGGGGCTGCAATGGGCCTGGCGGCTGTTCGGCTTTCAGTATGCCGCCATGTGCCGCCCGCACCGGCCCGTCACGTCCCGCGCCGACACGGTGGATACACCGGAGGAGCCACGCCGCGCCGCTTGACTTGGGCCGGGGCTTGGGGCATTAGCCCTAGCGACCCGACACGAGATTCCGCCGCCGCCCCGCCGGTGGCCAGCGACATTTCCTGCAAGGAGAGAGACACATGGCCAAGGCCACCACCATCAAGATCAAGCTGGTGAGCAGCGCCGGCACCGGTTACTACTACGTGACGAAGAAGAACACCCGCACCATGACCGACAAGCTGGTCAAGCGCAAATACGACCCGGTGGTGCGCAAGCACGTGGAATTCAAGGAAGCCAAGATCAAGTGAGGTGGCGCGGCGTTTTCATGCCGCGCCTTAACCGATCACCTTCAGGCCGCCCATGTAGGGGCGCAGCGCGTCCGGCACCGTGATGGTGCCGTCGGCGTTCTGATAGTTCTCCATCACCGCCACCAGCGCCCGGCCCACCGCCAGCCCGGAGCCGTTCAGGGTGTGCACGAAGCGCGGCTTCTTGTCGCCGGCCGGGCGATAGCGGGCATTCATGCGCCGGGCCTGATAGTCGCCGCACAGGGAGACGGAGGAAATCTCCCGGTATCGCGCCTGCCCGGGCAGCCAGACCTCCAGATCGAAAGTGATCCGCGCCGCCGCGCCCATGTCCTGCGCGCACAGCAGCACCACCCGGTAGGGCAGCTCCAGGCGCTTCAGGATGTCTTCCGCCGCCGCCAGCTTGCGGTCCAGTTCGGCGCGGCCGTCTTCAGGGGTGGTGATGCTGACCAGCTCCACTTTGGGAAACTGGTGCTGGCGGATCATGCCGCGGGTGTCGCGCCCCGCCGCCCCGGCCTCGGCGCGAAAGCACGGCGTCAACGCGCACACCCGCATCGGCAGCGCCTCTTCCTCCACGATGCTATCCCGCACCAGGTTGGTCAGCGGCACCTCCGCGGTGGGGATCAGCCAGCGCCCGTCGGTGGTGGCGAACAGATCCTCGGCGAACTTCGGCAGCTGGCCGGTGCCGAACAGCGCCGCGTCGCGCACCAGCAGCGGCGGATCGGTTTCCGCATACCCGGCCTCGGCCGTCTGCACGTCGAGCATGAACTGCCCCAGGGCCCGTTGCAGGCGCGCCAGCGCCCCCTTCAGCACCACGAATCGGGCGCCGGACATCTTCGCCGCCGCCTCGAAGTCCATCAGCCCCAGCGCCTCGCCCAGCGCGTAATGCTCCTTGGGCGCGAAGTCGAAGGCGGGCGGCGCGCCGACCTTGCGCACCTCCACGTTGTCGTCTTCGCCCTCCCCGTCCGGCACTTCGTCAAGTGGCATGTTGGGCAGCACCGCCATGGCCCGCTCCAGCTCCTCGCGCTGGCGGCGCGCCCGTTCCTCCAACTCCTGCAAGCGGTTCTTCAGCGCCGCCACCTCCGCCTTCAGCCGCTCCGCCTCCTCCCTGTCGCCGGCCGCCATGGCCTGGCCGATCTTCTTGCTGGCGGCGTTGCGCCGCTCCTGCAACCGCTGCAATTCGGTCAAGGTGGCGCGGCGCTTCTCGTCCAGCGCCAGCAGCGCCGCCGCCTGCGGCTTCAGCCCGCGCCGCGCCATGGCGTGATCGAAGGCTTCCGCGTCCTCGGCGATCCAGCGGATATCGAACATCGGTGCTACCCCACCTTGAAGGAGAAGAAGAATCGTTACCGGCAGTGTATCGGCGCGGCAAGGCGGCGCAAGGCGTCCATTCAGGTCGCGCCTTGCGTCTCTTCCTCTTCGCCGTCGCCACGCCGCCGTTCGGCCCGCGCCACCAGCCAGATGGCCAGCTCATACAGGCCCACCATGGGAATGGCCAGCCCGATCTGCGAGAACGGATCGGGCGGCGTGAAGATGGCGGCGATGACCACCACCCCGACGATGGCATAGCGCCGCCCCTTGCGCAGCTGATCGGATGACACCACCCCGATGCGCCCCAGCAGGGTGAGGATCACCGGCAACTGAAAGGCGATGCCGAAGGCGAAGATGAGGGTCATCACCAGGGCCAGGTATTCCGACACCTTGGGCAGCAGCTCGATGGCGGCGCGGCCTTCCTCCGCCGTTTGCTGGAAGGCCGCGAAAAAGCGCAGCGCCACCGGCAGGATGAAGAAGAACACCAGCGCCGCGCCGGCCACGAACAGCACCGGCGTGGCGATCAGCCACGGGCGGAAGGCGGCCCGTTCGTGCTTGTAGAGGCCCGGCGCGACGAACTTGTAGATCTCCATGGCGATCAGCGGAAAGGCCAGGAACAGCCCGCCGAACATGCCGATCTTCAATTGGGTGAAGAAGAATTCCTGCGGCGCGGTGTAGATCAGGCGCAGATGCGAGGCGTCGCCCAATGCCCACTTGTAGGGAATGAGCAGGAAATTGAAGATCGGATTGGCGAAATAGAAGCTGACGATGAAGGCGATGATGAAGCCGATGAACGAGCGGATCAGGCGCTGGCGCAGCTCGATCAGATGCTCCAGCAACGGCGCTTCGGAGGCCGCCACCTCGTCGGCCTCCCGTCCGGGCGCATCGGGCTTGGGATCGGGCGCGCTCATGCCCCCTTCTCCCGTTTTCCGCCCCTGTCCTCGCCCTTCGCCGGCTTTTCGGACTGTGCCGGTTCGTCCTTCAGCGGCGGCATCGGGGCGCGCTCCTCTTCATCCAGCAGGGCCTCGTCGTCCGCCGCCGGCACTTTCCCCTTCTCCTCACCGGCGATGGAGTCCTGAAACTCCTTGTCCAGGTCGGCGAACTGGGCGTCCAGATCGGCCACCGCCACATCGCGCACCGAGTCGATGTCGCCCTTCATGGTCTTCTTGATGTCATCGACGCCGGATTCTTCCATCAACTCGTCCAGCTGGCCCTTGAACTCGCCGGCCAGGGCGCGCACCCTGGACACCAGCGCGCCGACGGTTCGCAACAGGGCGGGCAGCTCCTTCGGCCCCACCACGATCAAGGCGACCACGGCGATGAGCATCAGCTCTGTCGCGCCCAGGCCAAAGTCGAACATGGGAATACGGCCCCTTCACGAACGCCCCGGCGGCGCCAGGGTCGGGGTTCTAGCCCTGCCGGGACTTGCTGGCGGTGTTTTCGGCGTTTTCCACCTTCCCGGCGGCTTTGTCCTCCAGCGCCTGCGTCGACGCCTCGTCGGTGTCGTCAGCGTCCTGCAAGCCCTTGCGGAAGCTCTTGATGCCCTTGGCGACATCGCCCATCAGCGACGAGATCTTGCCCGAACCGCCGAACAGAATGAGCACCACGGCCAGCACGATCAGCCAATGCCAAATCGAGAACGCGCCCATCAAATCACTCCTGAATTGCCTCGCTTTCCGCCCGTGGGGCGGCCCGGCCAATACATGACACGGAAACGCGGGCAGTTCAATGGCGCGGGCGCCTGAACCCGCGCGAGTGGAAGCAAGAACATCAGGCCATGGTAAAGGCCGCCGGCGGGGCTCAATGATCGAGCGGCGGGCCCTCTTCGAGATCGCGGCGCACTTCCGTGGCCATCAGGCCTTTCGGCCCTTCACCATAGCGCACCCACACCCGCTGCCCGGGCGTCAACTCGTCGATGCCGGTCTTGCGCAGCACTTCCATGTGCACGAAGATGTCGGCCGGGTCATCGTCCTCGTTGAGGAACCCGTAGCCACGGCCGCGGTTGAACCACTTCACCGTGGCTTCCACCCAGCCGCTGGTCGGCACGACTTCCGGCTTGCGCAGGCGGGCCGGGCGTTCGGCCGGGTGAATGGCGGTGGAGGTGTCCATCTGCAGCACCTTGAGCACCTGATAGCCCTTCTGGCGCAGCACCACGTCGCACACCACGCGGGTGCCTTCCGGCGGCACCGGATACTTGTCGCGGATCAGGCAGCTGTGATGGATCAGCACGTCGGCCATCCCGTTGTCGGGGATGACGAATCCGTAACCGCGCGCCACGTCGAACCACTTGATGAAGCCGGTGATCCGATAGACGGTGACTTCCTCCGGCGGCGGCCCTTCCACGACGCGGTATGGCTTGGTTTCCTCTTTCCGCTCCTGCTGGGTGTCGCGGCGTTCCTGCTCCTCACCCCGCGCGGCGGCCTGTTCTTCCATCGGCAGGCTGCGCAGATTTCTCTTTTCCCCCGGCATGAACCCGATACTCCACTATCGTGATCAAGACTTGCATAATGAGATGAATGCCTTGCGCGACGAATCACCCCCGGCGAATCACTCCATCCGCCGGTTTGAAAAGTGCGGCAATCGGGCCGGTTTGTATAGGCCCGAAAACGCGGGCTGTGGAAATCCGGATGTGGCCGCTCAGGTTTTGCGTCCCGGCCGCCGGTGCTTGCCGGCCAGCCGCCCGGCCCACCACCAGACGACGAGCGACATGGCGAACACCAGCGCGATGGTGATGATCTCGCTCAGGCCGGGGTGGATGCCCGCCCGGGCGGCGGCGGAGAACCAGATCCAGCCGGCCACGGCCATGGTCAGCCACACCAGCACCAGCAGCGCCTTCAGCGCCAGCGCCACGGAGACGAGAACGGACGGAACGCGGCGGCGCGGGGTCATGAGGCCCGCCACCACGCGTCGGGCGCCAGATCGAGCCCGGCCGCCTCCTCCAGCCGGGCCGCCACGCGCAGCATGGTGGCCTCGTCGAACGGCTTGCCGATCAATTGCAGCGCCAGCGGCAGGCCGCTGGCGGACAGCCCGGCCGGCAGCGCCACGCCGGGCAGGCCGGCCATGTTCACCGTCACCGTGAAAATGTCGTTCAAATACATCTGCAATGGATCATCGGACATCTCGCCCAGCTGGAAGGCCGGTGACGGCGTGGCCGGGGTGAGCAGCACGTCCACCCGCTCGAAGGCGGCGTCGAAATCGCGCCGGATCAGGGTGCGCACCTGCTGCGCCTTGCGGTAATAGGCGTCGTAGTAGCCGGCGGAGAGCACATGGGTGCCGATCAGCACCCGGCGGATCACCTCGTCGCCGAACCCTTCGGCGCGGGTGTTCTCATACATTTCCGTCAGGTCGTCGCCGGCCACGCGCAGGCCGTAGCGCACGCCGTCATAGCGCGCCAGGTTGGACGACGCCTCGGCCGGCGCGATGATGTAATAGGCCGGCAGCGCATATTTGGTATGCGGCAGCGACACCTCGACGATCTCCGCCCCTTGCGCCTTCAGCCATTCCGCACCCTGTTCCCACAGGCGGGCGATCTCCTCCGGCATGCCGTCGAGACGGTATTCCCTCGGAATACCCACCGTCATGCCCGCGATGCCGCCATCGAGCGCCGCCGCGAAGTCCGGCACCGGCAGGTCGGCACAGGTGGTGTCCTTTTCATCCGGCCCGGCCATGGAAGAGAGCATCAGCGCCGCGTCGCGCACCGTGCGGGCGATCACCCCGGCCTGGTCGAGCGAGGAGGCGAAGGCCACCATGCCCCAGCGAGAACAGCGCCCGTAGGTGGGCTTGACGCCGACGGTGCCGGTGAAGGCGGCCGGCTGGCGGATGGAGCCGCCGGTGTCCGACGCCGTGGCCGCCATGCACAGCCGCGCCGCCACCGCCGCCGCCGAGCCGCCGGAGGAGCCGCCCGGCGTCAGCGGCGCATCGGAACCCGCCGCCCGCCAGGGATTGACCACCGGCCCGTAATGGGAGGTTTCGTTGGACGAGCCCATGGCGAACTCGTCCATGTTCAGCTTGCCCAGCATCACCGCCCCGTCGCGCCACAGGTTGGCGGTGACGGTGGATTCGTAGGTCGGCCTGAAGCCGTCGAGAATATGGCTGCCCGCCTGGGTGTGCACGCCTTCGGTGGCGAACAGATCCTTCACGCCGACGGGCACGCCCTCCAGCGGCCGCGCCTCGCCGGATGCCAGCCGCCGGTCGGATTCCCCGGCCATGTCCAGCGCCTTGTCCACCGTCACCGCCACGAAGGCGTTCAGCCGCCCGGCCGCGTCGATGGCCGCCAGATGGGCCTCGGTCAGCTCGCGGGCCGAAAACTCCCCGTTGCGCAAGCCCTCGCGCGCCGCGGCCACGGTGAGGCTGGTCAGATCGGACATGATGGAACCCCGATTGTTCGGTTATTCGACCACCTTGGGCACGACGAAGAAGTCGCCCTCGCGGGCCGGCGCGTTGGCCAGCACGTCTGCGACGCGATCGCCGTCGGTGACCACGTCGGGGCGTTTCTTCATGGCCATGGCCTCCACCGAGGTCATCGGCTCCACGCCGCGGGTGTCCACTTCCGACAGCTGGTCGATCCAGGCGAAGATGGCGGCCAGTTCGCGGGCCATGCTTTCCACCTTGTCGTCGTCCAGCCGGATGCGGGCCAGCCGCGCCACCTTGCGCACGATCTGTTCATCGACGGCCATGGCAATGTCTCCGCTTGATGCGCCCTCGCGCCACTCGCATGGGGTGATACACATCCCGCCGGGGCAAGGCAACCGGATTTCAAGGCAGCTCGACGCGCCGCCCGGCCTGCACGACGAACGGCCGCACCATCCCCTCGATGTGAAGCTCATAGCGCCCCGGCGCCAGCACCAGCGCCGCGCCTCCCTGCCCGGAGGCGCGCCAGCCATCAGCGGCGGCGCGGATGCGCCAGCGCGCCGCCCGGATACGCGCGAGGCCGGCTTTGGCGCGGATTTGCAAGGTGGAGAGAACGCCGGCCTTCACGGTGACGCCGGCGCGCGTTTCCACGTTGCCGGGCCGATAACGCACCCGCAATTCATATCGCCCGGCCATCAGCCGCACGACGCGCCCCGCCTGGCGGTGGTTCAACAGGGGGGATGCCCGGCCCGCCGCGTGCAGCCGGTATTCCACCGCGACGTCCGGCGGCAGCGGCAGCCGCCACAGCCCGGCCAGGGCGCGCAGCGCGCCGACATCGAGCACGAACACCAGCTCGTGGCGCTCTGCGGCACGCACCTTGACCGAATAGGTGATGCGTCTCAGGCCATAGCGGGCGAAAATGTCATAGCGGCCGGGTGGCAGGGCCAGATCGAGGGCCGGCCGGGCGCCGTCGAACACCACCATCCTGTCCGCCGCCACCACCCGCCAGCGGATGGGCCGCCGGATCAGGCCGCCATGGCGCGTCAACCGCGCCGCCAGAGAAAGGCGCGTCTTGCCATCAGCTGTTTCACGGATGCGCCGCTGCACCTGAAGCGGCGCGAGGGGGCCGCCGCTGGCGGCGGACGGCGTGGTGGTGCCGGGCTCAGGCGGCGTCAACCCCGCCGTGGCCGTCATCGTCAATGCCAGAAAGAGCGGGGCCATCGCCCACCGGCGACGGCCCCTGAGTGTGCTGAAACTGCCATGATCGTTCATGGGATCATGCCACCCGCCGGAAAACCTCTCTCCCCCCAAGGCTGGCCCTCCTTGTCCGCATCCGGCCGGCGCGTGTAGATAACCACGCCTCTTGCATCCCGACAATCGGATGCTTAATCGATGGTTAACGTCGCCGACGACCGCTCTGGAAGGCCCGCCACATGCCCATGAAAAGCCCCGATCCCGCGCCCCTGCCCCACACCACCATCACCAGCCGCTCCGGCCGCCGGGGCTTCGAGCTGCACCCGTCGGTGCTCAACGACACCGGGGACATTCTCTCCTTCCTGCGCACCCGCCGCTCCGCGGACGTGGCGCGGATGGGGCCGCCGGGGCCGACGGCGGAAGAGCTGGGGCTGATGCTGGAGATCGCCGCCCGGGCGCCCGATCACGGCAAGCTGGAGCCGTGGCGCTTCATCGTGCTGCAAGGCGCGGGCAGGGAGGCCTTCGCGGAGCATGTGCGGGATGTGTGGGAGGCCATGAGCGGCGATGAGCGACAGGGAAAGAAGCCATTGTTCGACATGATGCAGGCGGTGCCGCTGGTCGTCTTCGTCATCGCCCGCCCCCGGGCCCACCCGAAGATCCATCAATGGGAGCAGCTGTTGTGCGTCGGCGCGGTGTGCCAGAACCTGCTGGCCGCCGCCACCGCCATGGACTACGCCGCGCAGTGGCGCACCGGCTGGCTGGCCACTGACGAACGGGTAGCGCGGCTGCTTGGGCTTGAAGACGGCGAAAGCGTCGCCGGGGTGTTCTACATCGGCTCGATCATGCCCGGCACGCCGCCGCCGCAAGACCGCCGCCGCCCCTTCTGGCGCGATCTGACCACCTTCTGGGAGCCCCCCGCCGCATGATGAATGGGCGCGACATCGGCGCCGTCATCTTCGACAAGGACGGCGTGCTGGTGGACTTCGAACGCACCTGGGCGCCGCTGGTGAAGGAGCTGGCATGGGAGTTCGCCGGCCATGATACGGCGCGCGCCGGGCGGCTGCTGGCGGCGGCCGGATACGACGCCGCGAACGACGCCTGCATCCCCGGCTCGGTATGGGCGGCCGGCACCATCGCCGATCTGGCCCGCCTGTGGCGGCCGCTGAGCGCCGGCTGGAGCGAGGCGGACATGATCGAACGCATCACCCGCCGCGGCCTTCAGCTGCCGGCCCATCCGCTCATCGACATGGCCGAACTGCGCCGCCGCCTGGAGCGTTTGCGGGCCAGGGGCGTGAAGCTGGGGGTCATCAGCAACGACTCGCCGCAATCGGTGCGCAAGGCCATTGTTTCCTTCCGCCTCGCCGACCTGTTCGACTTCGCTGCCGGCGTCGATGACGTGCCGCACCCCAAGCCGGCCGCCGACCCCGTCCATGCCTTCGCCGCCGCCACCGGCGCGCCACCTGATCGCACCGTGGTGATTGGTGATAACGTGCAGGACGGCGAGATGGCCCGCGCCGCCGGCTGCGCGCTGTTCATCGGCGTGCTGTCCGGCACCTCCGGCCATGACCAGCTGGCGCGGCTGGCCGATCACGTGGCGGCCGACGCGCTGGCGGCGCTCGATTGGCTCGGCATCCCGGTTGACGGCCGGCGCCCGGCCCTGTAAGCCGATTGACGCAGTGCTTGGAAGGCGCTCAGCGGTGCGGCCGACCCAATCCGGGGGCCAACAGTCCGCGACTGCACGATCTTCCGACGCCTGCCTTGCGTGATCCCATCGTCAAGGAGGACGTCATGAGAACCACTTTCCCACATCCGCTCGCCTGTTCCCGCGGCCATTGGCGGGGCTGATCCCATGAGCGGCAGAACGGGCCTGATGATCTGCGGCCATGGCAGCCGCGATGCGCGCGCCGTGGCCGAATTCGCGCGGCTGGCACGGAAGGTGCGTGACAAGGTGGGCGGGCGCTGGCCGGTGGCCCACGGCTATCTGGAGTTCGCCACGCCGATCATCCGCGACGGGCTGGACGCGCTCAGGAAAAAGGGTTGCGAACGCATCCTGGCGGTGCCCGGCATGCTGTTCGCCGCCGGGCATGCGAAGAACGACATCCCCTCGGTGCTCAACCGCTACGCGGCGGAACATGGCGTGCGCATCGACTACGCGCGCGAGCTGGGCATCACGTCGGCCATGCTGAAGGCGGCGGCGGCGCGCATCGAAGAGGCGGAACGGGCGGCGGGCGATCACATCTCGCGCCACGACACCCTGCTGATGGTGGTGGGCCGCGGCTCTTCCGATCCGGACGCCAACGCCAACGTGGCCAAGCTGACCCGCCTGCTGACCGAGGGCTTCGGCTTCGGCTGGGCCGAGACGGCCTATTCCGGCGTCACCTTCCCGCTCGTCGCCCCGGCGCTTCAACGGGCGGCCCGCCTGGGCTTTCGGCGCATTATCGTGTTTCCGTGGTTCCTGTTCACCGGCGTGCTGGTGGAGCGCATCTATTCGGCGGTGGACGCCGCGGCGGCGCGCTTTTCCGACATCGAGTTCGTCAAGGCGCCGTATCTGAACGATCATCCGCTGGTGGTGGACACCTTCATCGCTCGCGCGGAGGGGATACTGGAAGGCGACACGGCCATGAACTGCGCGCTGTGCAAGTATCGCGCGCGGATCCCGGGCTTCGAGCATCAGGTGGGCGAGCCGCAGATGAGTCATCATCATCACGTGGAGGGCGGCGGCCATCATCATCACGATCATGGCCATGACCACCATCATCACCATCCTCCCTACCCCCACGCCGACCACCCCCTGGGCCCGAAGACCCTGAAGGAGCAATGAACACCTGGCTCAACGACCCCGCCGCCATCATGCGCCGCTCCTTCGCCATGATCGAGGCGGAGGTGGATTTGAGCATCTTGCCCGAAGCGGTCCGGCCCATCGCGGCGCGGATCATCCACGCCTGCGGCATGCCCGACGTGATCGACGATCTCGTCATCGATGACCACCTGCCCGCCGCCGTCGGCAAGGCGCTGCAAGACGGCCGGCCGGTGTTGTGCGACGCGGAGATGACCCGCGCCGGGCTGATCCGTCGCCTGCTGCCGGACGGCGTGGAGGTCGTCTGCACCCTGAACGATCCCGCAACCGGCCGATTGGCCAAGAAGCGCGGCATCACCCGCTCCGCGGCGGCCGTGGAACGCTGGCTTGATGAGCTGGAAGGCGCGGTGTGCGTGATCGGCAACGCCCCCACCGCCCTGTTCACCCTGTTGCGGCTGCTGGAAGAGGGCGCGCCGACGCCCGCCGCCATCATCGCCTTTCCCGTCGGCTTCATCGGCGCGGCGGAATCGAAGCGGGCGCTGATCGGGGCCGCTCCCTGCCCCATCGCCACCCTGAAGGGCCGGCGCGGCGGGGCCGGCATGGCGGCGGCGGCCTTCAACGCCGTCATCGCCGGCACGAGGACGCCATGAGGCCGCCCATTCACGTCATCGGCATGACCGAGGCGGGGCTGGACGGCCTTGCGCCCGCCGCCCGCGCGGCGCTGGAATCGGCGGATGTCATCTGGACGTCGGAGCGGCTGAAGGCGGCGTTGCCGGAGGCATTGCAACGGCGCGCCCATGTCTGGCCCAAGCCCTTCGCCCTGCCCCGCGACGCCATCGCCATGGCCCGCGACGCGGGCCGGCATGTCGCCGTGCTGGCCAGCGGCGATCCGTTCCGATTTGGCGTCGGCGTCCTGCTGGCGGAGGCTTTCGGGCCTGCGGCGCTCAGCGTGCATCCCGCGCCGTCGGCTTTCGCGCTGGCCGCCGCCCGGCTGGGCTGGCCGTTGCAACGGGTGGAAACGCTGTCGCTGCATGGCCGCCCCGTGGAGCTGCTGCACCGCCATCTGCGCCCCGCCGCCCGGCTGATGCTGTTGACCGGCGGAGCGGAGACGGCGCGGGCGGTGGGCGAGCTGCTGACGGAAACGGGATTCGGCGGCAGCACCGCCCATGTGCTGGCCCATCTGGACGGGCCGCAGGAGCGCCACCTCACCCTGACCGCCCATGACCTCGCCACGGCATCGGTGCCCGATCTGCACGTGCTGGCGCTGGAACTCGCCGCCGAAGACGGCGCCGCATGGTGGCCGCTGGCGCCGGGCCTGCCCGATGACATGTTCGTTCACGACGGCCAGCTGAGCAAGCGCCATGTGCGGGCCATGACCATCCCGCGCCTGCTGCCCGCGCCGGGGCGCACGCTGATCGATATCGGCGCGGGCTGCGGCGGCATCTGCGTGGAGTGGCTGCGCCTGGCCGGGCCGGACGCCACCGCCCACGCCATCGAGCGCGATGCGGCGCGTGGCGAGATGATCGCCGCCAACGCCCGCCGCCTCGGCGCGCCGCATCTGCGGGTGCATCACGGCGAGGCCATGAACACCCTCGCCACCTTGCCGCCCGCCGATGCGCTGTTCCTTGGCGGATCGGTGGGCGATGACGCGCTTAGGGCCGCCGCGCGGGCGCGCCTGAAGCCCGGCGGCGTGCTGATCGCCCATGCCGTCACCCTGGGCGCGCAACGCGCCCTGCTGACCTGTCAGGCGCGATTTGGTGGGGAATTGGCACGCCTGAGTGTTGAAACCGAAGCCGCGATCGGCCCACATTCGGCCTTGAAACCGGCCCTGCCGGTCCTGCAATGGGTGTGGGAGAAGCCATGAGCGGCACATTCTACGGACTGGGCCTCGGCCCCGGCGACGCGG